>NZ_CP152427.1:292500-310000 GCF_038971285.1 Bacillus paramycoides | reverse complement strand
TCTTACTAAAGCATACGGCACACAAAAATCGGTAGATAATCTAAATATTAACGTTCAACAAGGAGAAATTTACGGATTCATAGGACGTAACGGTGCAGGTAAAACTACAACCATTCGTATGTTACTCAGCCTTATAAAGCCTACAAGTGGAAATATTGAAATATTCGGAGAGAACTTATTTCAAAACCAAAAAGATATTTTAAGAAGAATTGGTTCTATCGTTGAGGTGCCAGGGTTTTATGAAAACTTAACTGCAAAAGAAAACTTATTAGTTAATGCAAAGATAATTGGAATTCATAAAAAGAATGCTATTGAAGAAGCATTAGAGATAGTAGGATTGCAGCAAGAAACAAAAAAATTAGTTGGGAAGTATTCTTTAGGGATGAAGCAGCGCCTAGGGATTGCACGTGCCCTTCTCCATTATCCCGAATTACTCATACTAGATGAACCAACTAATGGGCTGGACCCTATTGGTATTAAAGAAATGCGAAAACTTATTAAATCTTTAGCACAGGAAAGAAATATAACGATACTTATTTCCAGTCACATATTAGCTGAAGTAGAGCAATTAGTTGATCGTATGGGAATTATTCATGAAGGAAGGTTACTAGAAGAAGTTTCTCTTGATACACTGCGCAAAACAAACCGTAAGTACATAGAATTTCAGGTGAATAATGACAATAAGGCTGTGATGCTATTAGAAAATCATTTTCAAATTTTTGATTACGAAGTTCATGATGAAGGAAATATTCGTATTTATTCTCATTTCGGACAACAAGGGCGCATAAACAGAACATTAGTTCTGAATGATATTGAAGTATTAAAAATGATGATGAGCGAAGATAGATTAGAAGATTATTTCACTAAACTAGTCGGGGGTGGAACGATTGGTTAATCTACTCTATACAGAACTATTAAAACTAAAACGCTCTAATATGTTTTTAATTAGCATTATTGGTGCTGGTGTCGCACCTTTCTTAGTTGTAGTAGCTTCTTATATACATATAAAAACCAAACAGCCAACTCCAACAATTTGGTTTCATCAATTATTTACTGATGTTAACTTATATACTACTTTAGTAATAGGCTTTCCCTTATATGGAGTAGTAATTGCTTATATGTTTACCCGTGAATATACAGAAGATACACTAATGAATTTATTAACTATCCCCGTGTCGCGTATTAGCTTTATTATAAGTAAGTTCATCATTCTTTTTCTTTGGATCGTGATGCTAACTTTAGTCGCTTGGACACTCACTTTAATATTAGGGGTATTGGGGAGCTTCCCTGGTTTTAACACCGATTTAATTTTAGGTTCTTTCCTAAAATTTTCAATTTGTGGTGTACTTCTCTTTCTATTGTCTTCACCTATAGTGCTATTAACCCTTGTAATGAAGAGCTATGTACCGCCTATTATATTAACAGTCATTATTACAATGACTAATCTTATGCTCGTAAACTCCAAACATAAAGATTTATTTCCGTGGACCGCTACTTTAGATATCGCAAATAATGAATTACAACCCACATATCCACCAGAGTATTCTTATATCATCATTGCAGCAACGACGATCTTCGGATTTATTGCAACACTATTCTATTTTAAAAGAGTAGATATCCATTAATTTATAGGAGTGAAACTATGAGCGATATCATTATTGCCTTCATACTTGGTATCGTAGAGGGGCTAGCTGAATTTTTACCTATCTCCTCTACTGGCCACCTTATATTAGTCGGGCATTTATTAGGCTTTGAAGGAGAAAGAGCGAAAACGTTTGAAATTGTTATACAGCTAGGGGCAATTTTAGCTATTGCAATTTTATATCATAAACGCCTCGTTTCTTTATGTAATATTAAACCTCTTCTGCGGAAAGAAAAAAAATTTAACGTATTCCATGTATTTCTTGGCGTATTTCCAGCAGTAGTTGCTGGTTTATTACTACACGATGTTATTAAAACTTACTTATTTCAGCCCTACACTGTCGTAATCGGACTTGTGGCAGGGGCCATTCTGATGATCTTTGCAGAAGTAAAAAAGAAAGAGGCAACCGCCTATTCACTGGATGATTTAACATACCGTCAAGCATTAACAATTGGATTATTCCAATGCTTAGCCGTATATCCTGGTTTTTCTAGAGCTGGCTCTACTATTTCTGGGGGGCTATTAGCAAAAGTAAATTATAAAACTGCATCTGAGTTCTCTTTTCTAATTGCTCTTCCTGTAATGGTTGGTGCTACAGGCTTAGACTTATTAAAAAGCTGGAAGTATTTAAGTGTAAATGATATTCCTATGTTTGTCGTAGGATTCATTACCTCTTTTATAGTAGCAATGCTAGCGGTAGTAACTTTTCTGAAGCTTTTAGAGAAGATAGGTTTAAAACCTTTTGCATACTATCGTATTTTACTAGCTATTTTATTTACACTTTTCGTATTGCTCTAAGTTCATATAAGTCACAAATTATTAAACCGATATTCAAGTTAGAATATCGGTTTTTTATCTATTTCACTACTAGTATGACTTACTTCTGACATGGCAGGAATAATCACCATTAATACTCCAAATTACCGTACGACACAGCTCAAAAATTAAACATCCCTTGGATATCACCTTTCTGTGTATAAAATGTTTATGCTTTATTAAACACGAAAAAACACAAGTCAAAAGACTTGTGTTTTTAGTTGCTTGGCGACGTCCTACTCTCACAGGGACAAGGTCCCAACTACCATCGGCGCTAGAGAGCTTAACTTCCGTGTTCGGTATGGGAACGGGTGTGACCTCTCTGCCATCATCACCAAACTATTGAAGGCATATTCCTTCAAAACTAGATAACATTTGCTACATATTATATGGTTAAGTCCTCGATCTATTAGTATTCGTCAGCTCCACATGTCACCATGCTTCCACCTCGAACCTATCAACCTGATCATCTTTCAGGGATCTTACTAGCTTACGCTATGGGAAATCTCATCTTGAGGGGGGCTTCATGCTTAGATGCTTTCAGCACTTATCCCTTCCGCACATAGCTACCCAGCTATGCCCTTGGCAGAACAACTGGTACACCAGCGGTGCGTCCATCCCGGTCCTCTCGTACTAAGGACAGCTCCTCTCAAATTTCCTACGCCCACGACGGATAGGGACCGAACTGTCTCACGACGTTCTGAACCCAGCTCGCGTACCGCTTTAATGGGCGAACAGCCCAACCCTTGGGACCGACTACAGCCCCAGGATGCGATGAGCCGACATCGAGGTGCCAAACCTCCCCGTCGATGTGGACTCTTGGGGGAGATAAGCCTGTTATCCCCGGGGTAGCTTTTATCCGTTGAGCGATGGCCCTTCCATGCGGAACCACCGGATCACTAAGCCCGACTTTCGTCCCTGCTCGACTTGTAGGTCTCGCAGTCAAGCTCCCTTATGCCTTTGCACTCTACGAATGATTTCCAACCATTCTGAGGGAACCTTTGGGCGCCTCCGTTACACTTTAGGAGGCGACCGCCCCAGTCAAACTGCCCACCTGACACTGTCTCCCGGGTCGATAAGACCCGTAGGTTAGAATTTCAATACAGTCAGGGCGGTATCCCACCAGCGCCTCCACCGAAGCTAGCGCTCCGGTTTCAAAGGCTCCCGCCTATCCTGTACAAACTGTACCAAAATTCAATATCAGGCTACAGTAAAGCTCCACGGGGTCTTTCCGTCCTGTCGCGGGTAACCTGCATCTTCACAGGTACTATAATTTCACCGAGTCTCTGGTTGAGACAGTGCCCAAATCGTTACACCTTTCGTGCGGGTCGGAACTTACCCGACAAGGAATTTCGCTACCTTAGGACCGTTATAGTTACGGCCGCCGTTTACTGGGGCTTCAGTTCAGAGCTTCGCTTACGCTAACCCCTCTCCTTAACCTTCCAGCACCGGGCAGGTGTCACCCCCTATACTTCGCCTTACGGCTTCGCAGAGAGCTGTGTTTTTGCTAAACAGTCGCTTGGGCCTATTCACTGCGGCTTTCCGTTAAGAAAGCACCCCTTCTCCCGAAGTTACGGGGTCATTTTGCCGAGTTCCTTAACCAGAGTTCTCTCGCACACCTTAGGATTCTCTCCTCGCCTACCTGTGTCGGTTTGCGGTACAGGCACCTTTTATCTCGCTAGAAGCTTTTCTTGGCAGCGGGGAATCAAAGACTTCGCTCCATAAGGAGCTTCCCCATCACAGCTCAGCCTTCACGATAAGCGGATTTGCCTACTTATCAGCCTAACTGCTTGGACGTGCACAACCAATCGCACGCTTCTTCTATCCTTCTGCGTCCCTCCATTGCTCAAACGATAAAGAGGTGGTACAGGAATATCAACCTGTTGTCCATCGCCTACGCCTGTCGGCCTCGGCTTAGGTCCTGACTAACCCTGAGCGGACGAGCCTTCCTCAGGAAACCTTAGGCATTCGGTGGACGGGATTCTCACCCGTCTTTCGCTACTCATACCGGCATTCTCACTTCTAAGCACTCCACCAGTCCTTACGGTCTGACTTCACTGTCCTTAGAACGCTCCCCTACCACTGATACCATCGGTATCAATCCGCAGCTTCGGTGGTGTATTTAGCCCCGGTACATTTTCGGCGCAGAGTCACTCGACTAGTGAGCTATTACGCACTCTTTAAATGGTGGCTGCTTCTAAGCCAACATCCTAGTTGTCTAAGCAACTCCACATCCTTTTCCACTTAATACACACTTTGGGACCTTAGCTGGCGGTCTGGGCTGTTTCCCTTTTGACTACGGATCTTATCACTCGCAGTCTGACTCCTAAGGATAAGTCATTGGCATTCGGAGTTTGACTGAATTCGGTAATCCGATGAGGACCCCTAGTCCAATCAGTGCTCTACCTCCAAGACTCTTACACTTAAGGCTAGCCCTAAAGCTATTTCGGGGAGAACCAGCTATCTCCAGGTTCGATTGGAATTTCTCCGCTACCCACACCTCATCCCCGCACTTTTCAACGTGCGTGGGTTCGGGCCTCCATTCAGTGTTACCTGAACTTCACCCTGGACATGGGTAGATCACCTGGTTTCGGGTCTACGACCACGTACTAAACGCCCTATTCAGACTCGCTTTCGCTGCGGCTCCGCCTCTTCAGCTTAACCTCGCACGGGATCGTAACTCGCCGGTTCATTCTACAAAAGGCACGCCATCACCCGTTAACGGGCTCTGACTATTTGTAGGCACACGGTTTCAGGATCTCTTTCACTCCCCTTCCGGGGTGCTTTTCACCTTTCCCTCACGGTACTGGTTCACTATCGATCACTAGGGAGTATTTAGCCTTGGGAGATGGTCCTCCCAGATTCCGACGGAATTTCACGTGTTCCGCCGTACTCAGGATACATTCAAGAGAGAACGAAGTTTCGACTACGGGGTTGTTACCCTCTACGACGGACCTTTCCAGGTCGCTTCGTCTACCTCGTTCCTTTGTAACTCCGTATAGAATGTCCTACAACCCCAAGAGGCAAGCCTCTTGGTTTGGGCTATGTTCCGTTTCGCTCGCCGCTACTCAGGAAATCGCATTTGCTTTCTCTTCCTCCAGGTACTTAGATGTTTCAGTTCCCTGGGTCTGTCTTCCTTACCCTATGTATTCAGGTAAGGATACCATACCATTACGTATGGTGGGTTTCCCCATTCGGAAATCTTCGGATCAAAGCTTACTTACAGCTCCCCGAAGCATATCGGCGTTAGTCCCGTCCTTCATCGACTCCTAGTGTCAAGGCATCCACCGTGCGCCCTTTCTAACTTAACCAAACTAAAAATTAAAAAATATGAGCTACACTGTTATCTAGTTTTCAAAGAACATACATTTATATATGAGAGATAGTTCTCTCAAAACTGAACAAAACGAAACACGGAAACTTATATTGATGAACAGCGTTCATCAATTCTCCATAGAAAGGAGGTGATCCAGCCGCACCTTCCGATACGGCTACCTTGTTACGACTTCACCCCAATCATCTGTCCCACCTTAGGCGGCTGGCTCCAAAAAGGTTACCCCACCGACTTCGGGTGTTACAAACTCTCGTGGTGTGACGGGCGGTGTGTACAAGGCCCGGGAACGTATTCACCGCGGCATGCTGATCCGCGATTACTAGCGATTCCAGCTTCATGTAGGCGAGTTGCAGCCTACAATCCGAACTGAGAACGGTTTTATGAGATTAGCTCCACCTCGCGGTCTTGCAGCTCTTTGTACCGTCCATTGTAGCACGTGTGTAGCCCAGGTCATAAGGGGCATGATGATTTGACGTCATCCCCACCTTCCTCCGGTTTGTCACCGGCAGTCACCTTAGAGTGCCCAACTAAATGATGGCAACTAAGATCAAGGGTTGCGCTCGTTGCGGGACTTAACCCAACATCTCACGACACGAGCTGACGACAACCATGCACCACCTGTCACTCTGCTCCCGAAGGAGAAGCCCTATCTCTAGGGTTGTCAGAGGATGTCAAGACCTGGTAAGGTTCTTCGCGTTGCTTCGAATTAAACCACATGCTCCACCGCTTGTGCGGGCCCCCGTCAATTCCTTTGAGTTTCAGCCTTGCGGCCGTACTCCCCAGGCGGAGTGCTTAATGCGTTAACTTCAGCACTAAAGGGCGGAAACCCTCTAACACTTAGCACTCATCGTTTACGGCGTGGACTACCAGGGTATCTAATCCTGTTTGCTCCCCACGCTTTCGCGCCTCAGTGTCAGTTACAGACCAGAAAGTCGCCTTCGCCACTGGTGTTCCTCCATATCTCTACGCATTTCACCGCTACACATGGAATTCCACTTTCCTCTTCTGCACTCAAGTCTCCCAGTTTCCAATGACCCTCCACGGTTGAGCCGTGGGCTTTCACATCAGACTTAAGAAACCACCTGCGCGCGCTTTACGCCCAATAATTCCGGATAACGCTTGCCACCTACGTATTACCGCGGCTGCTGGCACGTAGTTAGCCGTGGCTTTCTGGTTAGGTACCGTCAAGGTGCCAGCTTATTCAACTAGCACTTGTTCTTCCCTAACAACAGAGTTTTACGACCCGAAAGCCTTCATCACTCACGCGGCGTTGCTCCGTCAGACTTTCGTCCATTGCGGAAGATTCCCTACTGCTGCCTCCCGTAGGAGTCTGGGCCGTGTCTCAGTCCCAGTGTGGCCGATCACCCTCTCAGGTCGGCTACGCATCGTTGCCTTGGTGAGCCGTTACCTCACCAACTAGCTAATGCGACGCGGGTCCATCCATAAGTGACAGCCGAAGCCGCCTTTCAATTTCGAACCATGTGGTTCAAAATATTATCCGGTATTAGCCCCGGTTTCCCGGAGTTATCCCAGTCTTATGGGCAGGTTACCCACGTGTTACTCACCCGTCCGCCGCTAACTTCATAAGAGCAAGCTCTTAATCCATTCGCTCGACTTGCATGTATTAGGCACGCCGCCAGCGTTCATCCTGAGCCAGGATCAAACTCTCCAATAAAGTTAGTTTGTCTAGCATCTAAAATAAAAATTGACGTTTCACGTTGTTTGTTTCGTTCAGTTTTCAAAGAACTACTTGGTCGCTCATTTGCGACTTCCTTATGTTAACATTTTCATCTTTCAATGTCAACTAAGTTTTTTATTTCGTTTGTCGCTTTCGATGTTAATGTCATCGGCGACTTGTTCTATATTACACCTCCATACTCTAATCGTCAATACCTTTTATTCTTTTTATTTTATAAATTATAAAATGTATTCTCCGTCTCTAGTGATTCATAAACTGATACAGTCACTTTCAGAATCAACACCCTATACTTTCTTACCACTTATACCTTTCTAAAGAATGAATATCAAGCCAAACAAATATATATTAAAAGTAGCATTTTTTATTGCGAGTACATTCCGGCGATATTCACAATTATCTTCTACTACTTCTCTCTAGGAATTATAAGTACGCCATACATTTACTAAAAACCTAATTAACCTAGGAGGCGTTATGAAATGCATGTTAATAAGAAGATCATTTATGTATCCCATGATGCCCATTTCCACGGAGCGCAACTGCTTTCTTTACATACTATCAAAGCTCTTAAAGAAAACTTTAACTACTCTGTCGCAATTATTTCTATCGGAACGGGCATTTTAATCCAAGATTTTCAAAAGTATGGTCCTGTTTATTGCCTAGAGGAAAACTACCCAACGGAAGAAAAGGTCGAATTATTAATAAAGAAGTTATTATTACAAGACTATACCATCGCCATATGTAGTACCGTCATAAGTGGTGATATAGTTGCATTACTAGCCAAACACAATATAAAGGTTATTTCATTAATACATGAATTGCCGCATTTAATACAACAGTACTCTGCCGAGGGAAAAGCTAGAAACATTGCCGAGTTTGCTTACAAAATTGTCTTCCCTTCACAGTACGTTTATGAAAAATTCCGTACAATCACCCAATTAGATCATCAAAAATGCCACATTCTCCCTCAAGGCTTGTTTAACCACAATCCTTATAAGAACAACATTGCAAAAGCTAGAAGCGAATTACGAAAAAAACACAACCTGCCTCTAGATAGCAAAATCATTTTAGGAGTAGGTTTCGCTGATCATCGAAAAGGAATAGATTTATTCTCACTTATCGCTTACTCAGTAAGAAAGATTCATACGAATATTCATTTTATCTGGGTTGGGAAAACAGATGTTCATTTTTTAAATACACTATCCCCTAGGTATACAGCACATTTCACATTAGTGGACCCAACTCCAGATATCGGTTTATATAACGCCGGGGCTGATTTATATTTATTAACTTCAAGAGAAGACCCTTTTCCCAACGTTGTTTTAGAGGCATTAGATACAAAAGTCCCTGTTATAGGGTTTAAAAACGCTGGAGGTTTTGAAGATGTTGTTACAGAACAAACTGGCGCATTAGTAGACTATTTAAACTTACCAATGATGCTGGAAAGAATATATGAATTTATTGGAGATGAAGAGTTACGATTACAAAAAGGGAGCTTTGGCCAAGAACTTATTGAAAAAGATTTCAACTTCCTTCATTACATTTATCAATTGTTAAACCTGCTTGATCATAATTACAAAAAAATAAGCGTAATCATACCGAACTATAATTACGAAAAATACTTACCTGACCGAGTTAAATCCATCTTAAACCAAACCTATCCCCTTTACGAACTAATTTTCCTAGACGATGCTTCTACTGACAATAGTGTATCTATATTTGAACAGCTGCTCTCAAACGAAAATAAACCCCACCTAAAAGTTCAACAAATTATTAACGATACAAACTCTGGTTCTGTATTTAAACAATGGATAAAAGGTGTCTCTGCAGCAACTGGTGATTACATTTGGATTGCAGAGGCTGATGACTTATGTGATCAGACATTTTTAGAAGAAGTAATACAAGGATTTCATATAAATAGTGAGGTTACCTTAAGCTACACACAATCAAAACAAATAGATGAACAAGGAAATATCCTGGCCAATCATTATTTGGATTACACAAATGATATTGATAAAGAGAAATGGCGGCGTCCTTATTTCCGAAAAGGGATAGATGAAATACAAGATACGTTACTTATCAAAAACACCATACCTAATGTCTCAAGTGTAGTTTTTAAAAACAGAGACATAAAAACAACAGCAAAACAATTAGAAAAGTTTAAAGTAGCTGGTGATTGGTTTTTCTATGTTTCTATCCTTAAAGAAGGGGACATTTATTTCAATCCAAAGCCACTAAACTATCATAGACGACATACAAATAGTGTAACGAGAATAGAAGATTCATATTCCCACTACAGTGAAGTTGTACAAATACAAAATTTCATTAAAGAAACCTTTACTATCGACGACATTTCAAAAAAGAAAATGTACACATATAGAAAGTACCTTAAAGCATATTTGAAGATTTAATTATACACTTTCCTCACCATTAGTATCTCTTGTAAGACGTTACTATCATTTAAGGAGGGTTACTCTTTGAAAGAATTTATAGAGGCAAATAAAGATTTGATTTCCCAAATGGCACACAACTACAATGTAAATGCAAGTATTCATCCAGAGGATCATATCTTTCAATTCCTTGTCACGAATCCAGTCTTTCCATCTAAAAAAGAAGCGATAGATTATTATTTTAAAGATGGAAGAAAATCAGCAGAAACACTCTTAGATTTAATTACTTCCTTTTATCCTTCTGTAAACAATCCAATTCAATTATTAGAATTCGCATCCGGATATGGCTGCGTAACACGTCATTTATTAAATCAGCAAACGAACTTAAGTATAACTACTTGTGATATACACGAAGAGGCTATTACTTTTATTGAAAGCACATTAAATACTTCATCTATCTTATCTCACCCTGAACCAGAACAAGTAAAATTAGCCTCGTCTACGTATGATATCGTTTTTTGTCTATCCTTTTTTTCTCATATGCCCGATACAACTTGGTTTCGTTGGCTTCAAACATTGTATAACGCTGTTTCCCCTGGCGGATTATTCATTTTCACAACTCATGGATATCAAAGTAAAAAGTACTTCGGCTTTCCTGATTTAAATGAACAGGGCTATTGGTTTCTTCCCTCTAGCGAACAACTGGATTTAGATGTTCATGAATACGGGCAAACGATCGTTAGCCCCTCTTACGTATGTGACAAAATTAAATTATTATCTTATAACCCGATTATCAAAAAATACACTGAAGGTTTTTGGTGGGAACATCAAGACCTTTGGGTAATAAAAAAAGAAATAAAGTGAAACTTTAATCAGTGGGGGTTTTCTTCATCCCCCACTGATTATTAGTTGAACCAATCGGACTTTTATAGGCAGTTGATCCCCCACCTAACTTCTTTGCTTTCGCTGAATTTTGAGGTGGGGGTTTTACTGCCCATTAAAGCGGGATAAAATAATAAACCACGCTCTACTTATACAGAAGTAGGGCATGGCTTATTATTTTTTACTATATAAGAACTCTTCAATCCATAGCTTATTTAATCTAATTCCACTTTTGAAATCTACTTTCGGTTCCCAATTACATTCTCGCCTTACTCTATCTATATTTAAAATAATTTTTTGAACATTTTCTTGCTTTTGTTTATAGCAGATAAAATCCACTTTTCTTTCCGTTAATTTCTCCAGTTCTACTATAATTCGTTTTAAAGAGAGACCCTTGCCGCTCCCTATGTTATATACACAAGATTTCAAGCGATTTAATTGTGATAGTTGTATAGTGATCTCCACTAAATCATCGATATAAATATAATCTCGAATAATCTCTTGTGGATTCCCATATATATTAATCTTTTCATTACTGAGATGCTGATACAAAAAACAATTTATTGCCCCAACTTTCTTTAACGGGTTTTGATATTTTCCATACGGATTAGAATATCTACATACAACATAGTCAATTCCATATTTTCTCTTATAAAAGTACAAATAATTTTCAAGCGACACTTTTGTTATTCCATAAGGAGAAAGTGGTTTTAATGGATGTTCCTCATCAATAGGTAAATATTCAGGCTCACCATAAACTGTGCCTCCAGAAGATGCTAATACAATTTTTTTAATAGGGAAATTTTTAACGCTTTCCATGAAGTTAAGAAAATAAAAGCTACTGTTTATATCTCCGAAAACATCTTCAATTGAAGTTGCTACATTAGACGTTGCAGCTAAGTAAATAATAATATCTACATTCACTAAAGCTTTATATATATCTTCAACATTAGCTAAATCACCTTTAATAAACTCAACCTCACTTATAATATTTTGAGGGAAATTATTTATATGTCTGGAAAATACTTTTACATTTTGACCTTGTTTCAATAAACCTAATGCGAGGTTAATACCAATGAAACTATTTCCACCTACTATTAAATAATTATTCTTCCTCATAGTATCCTCTCTAGTAATAAGATTTTGGCTTATCACACCTAGAAATACAAAGAAATGAACTTGGTCACTTCTATTATTCATTCTCTTATAATTGTATGCCCTTTATAAATTTTCATTATCTTTATTTTATATTTTCCTTTTAGAATCACTACCCTATTTAAGTCGTCCGAAAAAAACACTCATAATATTTACTCATTCCTATGAATATATTGGATTAGTAAAGGCTTCCCCTTTCCATAAATAAAACTTTCAAAAAGGAGCATTACATGTATGAAGAATGTAAATCAAGAGCTTTTAAATCATGTAATTCTACATAAAGATCGAATCCCACATTTCCATAAAGACTTTCCACTTATACTATTCTGGAGCCATAGAAGCGGATGCACTACTTTAGCTAATTGGTTCTTTTTTCAAATTGGATTATTTACTGAAGCAAAGAAATACCATGACTTTATTCATTACTATGAATTCTGGGTATATAAAAACAACACCAACTACATACCAGAGTTACAAAATGAGCTTCTAACAGCAAAAAAAGATGTTTGTAAACTTGTGCGAAATCCCTATACAAGGGCCGTCAGCTCATTTTTATTACTTGCTGACAATCCATATGCTAGCCCTCAATGGGAAAGTATCCGCCATTATTTGTATAATGACAAATATAGTAACCGAGGTATATCATTTAAACAATTTTTATATTACGTTCGAGCATTAGGTCCCAATTCTCTAGCAATGGACATACATTTTAGTCAGCAATACGTTCCAGGCGAAGAAAACTTCATCCAATACTATATTCCTGTAGAAGATTTTAATACACAAATCATCAAAATAGAATATACGTACGATTTAGTTAAATCTAATTTAGCGCTACTTACAAATTCAAATCATCATCGCGCTCATAAAATGCTTTATACAGGAAGCTATGCAGAGCTCAGCATTACGGATGCCGCCTTCCCTCGCTTTCCAACATATGAAAGCTTTTATGATGAAGAAACAATGGCGTTAGTTACAGAAATATATGCACAAGACTTTGAAATGTATCCGTACACGAAAGGGATATTTTAAATCGATACATTCTTCGATGAATAAAAGCGAATGTATCGCATAGCATAAAGTGAAACTTTAATTAGCGTGGGGTTCTCCCCTGCTAATAATCCCCTTCTACCAATTTTATTTTTATAGATTCCCTAAATTTCACCCACTCTCTTTGAGTTCACTGGTTATTGACGCATGTGCCATATGCATTTTTACACAGGAGTGATGTCATGTGGAAGGTAATTTGAAACATAATAACGGATATTGCGTTATTTGTGAGAAGGAAGCTACATTTATAGAGCATAACGATTGGCTTAGAGATCACTACTTATGTTCTACATGCCAATCTATACCAAGACAGCGAGCTTTAATTCATGTTTTAAATACATTTTTTCCAAAATGGGGTTCCTATCATATTCATGAATCCTCTCCTGGAGGGATTACAACTCAACTACTAATAAAAAAATGCAAAAACTATACATACTCTCAATACTTTAAAAACTATCCCCTCGGCCAATACTTTCAAGGGATTAGATGCGAGAACTTAGAAAACATGACTTTCCAAAATGAATCTTTTGATTTGTTCATTACTCAAGATGTCTTTGAACATGTAATGGAACCAAATAAAGCCTTTAAAGAAATAGAGCGTGTATTAAAGCCTGGCGGTACTCATGTGTTTACTGTCCCTTGGTACCATACACTCCCAAAGACTTTGCAAAGAGCAAGAAACAATAAAGAAGGAATTGAGTATATGGAAGAGCCGATTTATCATGGAAATCCTATTGATGAGAAGGGGGCTTTAGTAACATTTGATTGGGGCCAAGATATGATTGAATATATTTATACACATGCAAATATGTATACAATTGTTTATTTACAAAAGGATAGATCACTAGGATTAGATGCTGAATTTCTACATGTTTTTATTAGTAAAAAAACACGAACATAATTTTTAGGCACTATATAATTTGGAGGTCAACAAATGAATAACTTTAAGTTAGGAAATGATTTTGATAACCTTGTTAGTCCTCTTTCTGACGTTGAACTTCTAAATCTATTTATACAAAGTTGCTCACAAACAAAGATAAATGGTATCCCAGTACCTATGTTCCCCCCCGAAGAAATTCAACAACAGTTTGTAGGAGCTTCCTATGAACATGCTCTTTATGAAGCATATTTGTTTTATAGCCATGTAAAAACATATGCCCAAAATTTAGGCGTTCCCTTGAATAAAGAACGTAAAATTTTAGACTTTGGTTGCGGATGGGGAAGAATTATACGCTTTTTTTTCAAAGATGTTCGCGATAAAAATTTACTTGGTATTGATGTAGATCCCGCAATGATTAACATTTGCAATGAAACGTTAGGAAGAGGAATATATAAAACAGCCAATCCACAACCTCCTGTAGAATTTATTAGTGACAATTCATTAGACATCATATTCGCTTATTCTGTATTCTCACATTTATCCGAAGAAACTGCAGAACATTGGATAAAAGAATTTTCAAGAATTCTTCGTCCAGGTGGCATCTTCATCGCCACAACACAAGCACGCTATTTTCTCGATTACTGTCAACAATTTAAGGAACACCCTGAATTCATTCAAACGGGTTGGCATAAAACTTTATCACAAGCTTTTCCAGATATAAATCGGGCCATCTCGGATTATGAAAGCGGTAATTTTGTCCACAGTCCTACAGGAGCGGGAGATGTTAGAAATAGTAGCTTCTACGGAGAAACCGTTATACCTAGAACTTACATTAAAAATCACTATGAGAAGTATTTAAAGCTACGGGACTTTTTTGATGACGCAAGCCGATTACCCCAAGCCCTATTTGTTCTCCAAAAAGATTAACCCTTTTCGTACATGGTAATGCGCATAATTTTATAATGAAAATCACTTTTCATCTCAGCCATATATTAAATCATCTAAGATTCCTCTATTGAGCAAACTGTAAAAACGAATTCAATATGAAGCACAACAAAATAGTAAGTAAATAACCTATCTAGCGCTTTAAACTCGATTCAAAAAATCAAAAGTAACTTCCCACCACTTTGAACTATAAAGAACATAAGGAGGATATATCTTGAAAATAATTGCTTTTTACTTACCGCAGTTTCATCAAATAAAAGAAAATGACAAATGGTGGGGAAAAGGTTTTACTGAATGGACAAATACTAAAAGTGCAAGACCTTTATTTGCAGGACATTATCAACCTAGAGAACCTTATCAAGATTTTTATTATGACTTAACGGACCCATCCGTAAGAAAATGGCAAGCAAAAATTGCCAAAGCACACGGCATATATGGTTTTTGTTATTACCATTACTGGTTTAAAGGAAAAAGGCTATTGGAGACACCCTTTAATGAAGTACTTAAGACGGGCGAACCAGATTTTCCATTTTGCCTTTCTTGGGCAAATGAACCGTGGACAAAAACTTGGGATGGTCTTGATAGTCACATATTAATGCCTCAAAATTATGGAGAGGTATCGGATTGGAAAGAACACTTTGACTATTTATTACAGGCTTTCCAAGATGAAAGATATATTCGTATAGATGATAAACCACTATTCATTATTTATCGTCCTGGGCATATCCCTGACTGTGAGCAAATGCTTAATTACTGGAATATACTCGCACAAGAAAATGGTTTAAAAGGTATATACTTTGTAGAAACATTAAACAGCTTCCCACTTCCTAATATACATGGATTCGATGCTAGCATTCAATTCGAGCCTTTTTATACAATTGCTCATGATAGCTCTTCAGACATAAATAAGACAATATATGAGTCTGGTAAACAAATAAATGCTTGGGATTATGATAAAGTTTGGATGTATATATTAAAACGATCTCCTTCAAAGAAAAAAACATTTCCCGGTGCCTTTGTTGACTGGGACAACACAGCACGCCGCAAAGACTTAAATAGCAGCATCTTCCTCGGTTCTACTCCTGAGAAGTTCACGATATATTTAAGTAAGCAAATCCATCGTACCTATTCTCTTTACAACAGCGAGTTTTTATTTATTAATGCGTGGAATGAATGGGCAGAAGGTACTTACTTAGAACCAGATAAAAAGCATGGATTCGCCTATTTAGAAGGAGTTAAACAGGCAATTAAGAGAGGTATGAAAGCATACAAAAAAGACGAGTCATTCTGACTCGTCTTACAGTTGCTTGGCGACGTCCTACTCTCACAGGGACAAGGTCCCAACTACCATCGGCGCTAGAGAGCTTAACTTCCGTGTTCGGTATGGGAACGGGTGTGACCTCTCTGCCATCATCACCAAACTATGAAGGCATATTCCTTCAAAACTAGATAACATTGCTTCATATTATATGGTTAAGTCCTCGATCTATTAGTATTCGTCAGCTCCACATGTCACCATGCTTCCACCTCGAACCTATCAACCTGATCATCTTTCAGGGATCTTACTAGCTTACGCTATGGGAAATCTCATCTTGAGGGGGGCTTCATGCTTAGATGCTTTCAGCACTTATCCCTTCCGCACATAGCTACCCAGCTATGCCCTTGGCAGAACAACTGGTACACCAGCGGTGCGTCCATCCCGGTCCTCTCGTACTAAGGACAGCTCCTCTCAAATTTCCTACGCCCACGACGGATAGGGACCGAACTGTCTCACGACGTTCTGAACCCAGCTCGCGTACCGCTTTAATGGGCGAACAGCCCAACCCTTGGGACCGACTACAGCCCCAGGATGCGATGAGCCGACATCGAGGTGCCAAACCTCCCCGTCGATGTGGACTCTTGGGGGAGATAAGCCTGTTATCCCCGGGGTAGCTTTTATCCGTTGAGCGATGGCCCTTCCATGCGGAACCACCGGATCACTAAGCCCGACTTTCGTCCCTGCTCGACTTGTAGGTCTCGCAGTCAAGCTCCCTTATGCCTTTGCACTCTACGAATGATTTCCAACCATTCTGAGGGAACCTTTGGGCGCCTCCGTTACACTTTAGGAGGCGACCGCCCCAGTCAAACTGCCCACCTGACACTGTCTCCCGGGTCGATAAGACCCGTAGGTTAGAATTTCAATACAGTCAGGGCGGTATCCCACCAGCGCCTCCACCGAAGCTAGCGCTCCGGTTTCAAAGGCTCCCGCCTATCCTGTACAAACTGTACCAAAATTCAATATCAGGCTACAGTAAAGCTCCACGGGGTCTTTCCGTCCTGTCGCGGGTAACCTGCATCTTCACAGGTACTATAATTTCACCGAGTCTCTGGTTGAGACAGTGCCCAAATCGTTACACCTTTCGTGCGGGTCGGAACTTACCCGACAAGGAATTTCGCTACCTTAGGACCGTTATAGTTACGGCCGCCGTTTACTGGGGCTTCAGTTCAGAGCTTCGCTTACGCTAACCCCTCTCCTTAACCTTCCAGCACCGGGCAGGTGTCACCCCCTATACTTCGCCTTACGGCTTCGCAGAGAGCTGTGTTTTTGCTAAACAGTCGCTTGGGCCTATTCACTGCGGCTTTCCGTTAAGAAAGCACCCCTTCTCCCGAAGTTACGGGGTCATTTTGCCGAGTTCCTTAACCAGAGTTCTCTCGCACACCTTAGGATTCTCTC
>NZ_CP152427.1:285000-287500 GCF_038971285.1 Bacillus paramycoides | reverse complement strand
ACTCTTCACCTGAAGTCATCATTACAGTTGCTCCCCCCATTGAAACACCAAAGAGTGCTATTTCAGCATTAGGGTCTTTCTTTACAATTTGTTGAATCCAAATCAAAATATCTTTACGATCGTGCCAGCCCATCCCTATATAATCACCTTCACTATTTCCATGCCCACGAAGATCTGGCGCTATGACGTTATATCCTTGTTCATAAAAGTTCCGGATATATTTCGTCATTTTCGATGCCCTACTATCGTATCCATGAACTACAATTGCCCATTTATGGCTAGATTGTTCATTCATATATCCATAACCTTTTAATTTCAACTTATCGAAAGAATTTATGTGTAGTGTATTAGGTTTATGATTTGAGACAAAGCTCGCATCCTTTTCTTCATTTGTAGCGAACGCACCTCCCGACGCATTCACAGTTTCTACTAAGTGAGGGTTATCCTCTAAAAACTCTTTCTCTTGTTTCGCATTCAACGCATAATTATAAAAATAATTCCCGACTAACATATAAGTAATTGCTAGAAGGACTAAAACTACTATAGTAATTACACCTATCTTTTTCATATTATCTCCTTTTCAAAATTAAATATTCTTATATTCAATTACTCAAAAAACAACTGCACTATTTTAACACACCTACAGATTACTTCTACAAAAAATAAAATAGAAAATCTTATACTACACATCAAAAATGATGAAAGAAAATGAATATGAGAGGATTAAAAGAATAAGGATTGGGAGTTAGAAACACAAAAAAGACGAGTCATTCTGACTCGTCTTACAGTTGCTTGGCGACGTCCTACTCTCACAGGGACAAGGTCCCAACTACCATCGGCGCTAGAGAGCTTAACTTCCGTGTTCGGTATGGGAACGGGTGTGACCTCTCTGCCATCATCACCAAACTATGAAGGCATATTCCTCCAAAACTAGATAACATTGCTTCATATTATATGGTTAAGTCCTCGATCTATTAGTATTCGTCAGCTCCACATGTCACCATGCTTCCACCTCGAACCTATCAACCTGATCATCTTTCAGGGATCTTACTAGCTTACGCTATGGGAAATCTCATCTTGAGGGGGGCTTCATGCTTAGATGCTTTCAGCACTTATCCCTTCCGCACATAGCTACCCAGCTATGCCCTTGGCAGAACAACTGGTACACCAGCGGTGCGTCCATCCCGGTCCTCTCGTACTAAGGACAGCTCCTCTCAAATTTCCTACGCCCACGACGGATAGGGACCGAACTGTCTCACGACGTTCTGAACCCAGCTCGCGTACCGCTTTAATGGGCGAACAGCCCAACCCTTGGGACCGACTACAGCCCCAGGATGCGATGAGCCGACATCGAGGTGCCAAACCTCCCCGTCGATGTGGACTCTTGGGGGAGATAAGCCTGTTATCCCCGGGGTAGCTTTTATCCGTTGAGCGATGGCCCTTCCATGCGGAACCACCGGATCACTAAGCCCGACTTTCGTCCCTGCTCGACTTGTAGGTCTCGCAGTCAAGCTCCCTTATGCCTTTGCACTCTACGAATGATTTCCAACCATTCTGAGGGAACCTTTGGGCGCCTCCGTTACACTTTAGGAGGCGACCGCCCCAGTCAAACTGCCCACCTGACACTGTCTCCCGGGTCGATAAGACCCGTAGGTTAGAATTTCAATACAGTCAGGGCGGTATCCCACCAGCGCCTCCACCGAAGCTAGCGCTCCGGTTTCAAAGGCTCCCGCCTATCCTGTACAAACTGTACCAAAATTCAATATCAGGCTACAGTAAAGCTCCACGGGGTCTTTCCGTCCTGTCGCGGGTAACCTGCATCTTCACAGGTACTATAATTTCACCGAGTCTCTGGTTGAGACAGTGCCCAAATCGTTACACCTTTCGTGCGGGTCGGAACTTACCCGACAAGGAATTTCGCTACCTTAGGACCGTTATAGTTACGGCCGCCGTTTACTGGGGCTTCAGTTCAGAGCTTCGCTTACGCTAACCCCTCTCCTTAACCTTCCAGCACCGGGCAGGTGTCACCCCCTATACTTCGCCTTACGGCTTCGCAGAGAGCTGTGTTTTTGCTAAACAGTCGCTTGGGCCTATTCACTGCGGCTTTCCGTTAAGAAAGCACCCCTTCTCCCGAAGTTACGGGGTCATTTTGCCGAGTTCCTTAACCAGAGTTCTCTCGCACACCTTAGGATTCTCTCCTCGCCTACCTGTGTCGGTTTGCGGTACAGGCACCTTTTATCTCGCTAGAAGCTTTTCTTGGCAGCGGGGAATCAAAGACTTCGCTCCATAAGGAGCTTCCCCATCACAGCTCAGCCTTCACGATAAGCGGATTTGCCTACTTATCAGCCTAACTGCTTGGACGTGCACAACCAATCGCACGCTTCTTCTATCCTTCTGCGTCCCTCCATTGCTCAAACGATAAAGAGGTGGTACAGGAATATCAACCTGTTGTCCATCGCCTACGCCTGTCGGCCTCGGCTTAGGTCCTGACTAACCCTGA
>NZ_CP152427.1:255000-280000 GCF_038971285.1 Bacillus paramycoides | reverse complement strand
CAAACCTTTTCATAAATTTGTTCCGCGCTAAAGACCATACCCGGATTACGAGCTAGTAATTCTAGAATTGAAAATTCCCTTGGGGTCAGTTTCACTTCTTCTCCGTCCATAATAACTTTATGGGTCGAGATGTTTATTTTCATCTCTCCAATTTCTAGCTCGTCCTCATTTTGTATAGCGAAACCATTCATTTTCATATAACGGCGTAACTGAGATTTAATTCTTGCGATTAACTCTAACGGATTAAATGGTTTCGTTACATAATCATCTGCACCCGTTGTTAACCCTAAAATCTTATCCATATCTTGCGTTTTTGCGGAAAGCATAATAATTGGCATTTCTTTTTCTTCCCTTACTTTCATACACATATGAATGCCGTCTACTTTCGGCATCATAATATCTAATACGACTAGATGTACTTCATTTTCTTCTAGTAAACGTAATCCTTCTTCTCCGTCTCCTGCTTGCAGTACTTTATATCCTTCATTCTTTAAATAGATTGTAATAAGATTCCTAATTTCTTTTTCATCATCTACGACAAGTATTGTTTCGTGTGCCACAATATCTCCCCCATCACTTTTTTAATCCCTAACTTCTATTATAGGAAAACTTCTGAAGAAAAACGCTCGGAAATCCTTAAGATTTTCTGAAGACGCAAAAAAGGTCTAGACTCCCCTTAAGTCTAGACCTTTCAAAAAACCCCTTTTATTTACGAACGTAGATGAAATATAGTACGAATAAAACTCCCATAACATACATAATTGGATGAATCTCTTTACGACGTCCACTTACTACCATTGTAATTGGATAGAAGATAAAACCAATTGCAATTCCTGTTGCGATACTATACGTAAGCGGCATTGAAATGATAGTAAAGAATGCTGGTACTGCAATTTCGAATTTTTTCCAATCAATTTCGCCTAAAGATGAAACCATTAAGATTCCCACAATAATTAAAGCTGGTGCCGTTACAGCTGGTGTTACAACGCTTAATAATGGCGAGAAGAATAGTGCCAACAAGAAAAACCCTGCTGTTACAACTGCTGTAAATCCAGAACGTCCACCCGCTGCTACCCCAGCAGAAGATTCAATATAAGACGTTGTTGTTGATGTACCTAAAATCGCACCGATTACAGTTGCAATCGCATCTGCGAATAACGCTTTTCCTGCACGTGGTAATTTATTATTCTTCATTAATCCCGCTTGATTCGCAACCGCTACAAGTGTACCTGCTGTATCAAAGAAATCGATGAAGAAGAACGTAATAATAACAATCACCATTTGGACAGTGAAAATATCTCCGAAGTGCGTTAACGCTACACCGAACGTTGGTTCTAGACTCGGTATTGCTCCCACTACAGCTTTTGGCGTATCAATCAATCCTGTTGCCACTCCTAAGATCGCTGTAAGAATCATACCGTAGAATACTGCACCATTAACTTTCTTAATCATGAAGATGATTGTCGTAACAACTCCGAAGATTGCTAATAACGTTGTGCCCTTTGTTAAATCCCCCAATCCAACAAGAACAGCATCATTTTTCACAATAATTCCGGCATTTTGGAATCCAAGGAAAGCGATGAACAATCCGATACCTGCCGCTACTGCAAACTTTAACTCTGATGGAATCGCATTAATAATTTTTTCACGAATACCTGAAGCTGTAAGAATAATGAAGATAATACCTGACATTAACGTTCCAGCAATTGCTGTTTGCCAAGGAATACCCATCGTTAACACTGCTGTATAAGCAAAGAATGCGTTAATTCCCATACCCGGTGCCAAAGCAATCGGATACTTCGCGAAAATCCCCATAATTAACGAACCAATTGCCGCTGCTAATGCTGTAGCAACGAATACTGCACCTGGATCCATTCCTGTACCTGCCGGTAACCCTTTAACATTTCCAAGTGACAGCGTAGCAGGATTGACAAATAGTACGTAAGCCATAGATAAAAATGTCGTTAAACCCGCTATGAACTCTGTTTTATAATTCGTGCCGAGTTCATCAAACTGAAAATAGCGTTTCATCTTACGTTTCCCCCGTTATATGATTACTCGCCGTAATCTCCTAGCCCTCTTTTATTTATTAGAAATAAAAAAGGCTTCCATTGCACATACATGGAAGCGTTCTATGAATAAAGATAAGATTCTCCTCACCTTTATAAAAACGCCTCGTAGTCAAGCCATTTACGGTAGCTAGGTAGAAACTTTCGGGCCATATCCCCGATATTATACGACGGCATAATATTCACTTTTCGTTTGAATTACATACTCATATTAACTCGACAAAATAGTTTTGTCAATTTAAAAACGAACATTTTTACAAACTTTTATAATTTCGTTCGTGTTAATAACAAAAATACAAAAGATCCATCTATGCATGTGCAATAGATGGATCTTTTATTATAATACTATTCCCACTCAATAGTAGACAGTATTTCCTGTTTCTTTAAATGACAGCACTTCTTGAAAAATTTCATCGTTTTGGTGGTGTGTTTGGTGGGAAATACAATCACCAATCATTCAGCAAGCTAAACCTCCACTTGTGATACTGTTCATCATAATATTAGATCCAATAAATTAGACTAACCTCATAGTCCATTAAATATACGCTGTTCTTTTTCTAACCTGAGTCTTCTAAAACATCTAATAAAATAGATTTTTTGTAATAATATTCAAAGTTGAATCTTCTCTAGGTCTCAATAAGCTTTCTAAATATCCTACTCATCGATTTTTTAAATGATTTAATTTTTCAAAACTAATATAACCATCGTGTTGTAACCTAGCTACAACTATCCCTGGAAGGACCTCTTGTGATTTAGCAAAAGCATGGATACTTTTTTCATTAAAGTTCCCTATTTTTACAAACTCTTTATACTCAGATTTATTAATGAAAAAATCTCTAGCAAATTCATTTGCTTCCTCTTCTTTTATATCATTATTAGATCTTAATTCTAATTCATTCTCAAAAGTGACAATAGGTTCATTAGGTATATAATGTTTGATAAGATGCCCTATTTCATGCATCAAAGCAAACCATACATGGTCGTGTGTTTTAAATCTTCCAGTAAGATAAATAGCCGGATTATTCTCATATGTTGTAAGTGCACCTCTAACTTTACTGTTTTCTAATGCATCATAAAACACTAAATAAATACCATGACGATTTAATAATTTCCTAGCGCTTTGCAAAGATTTCTTATAATCATTATTCAAGGAAAGTAATTTGAACTTATTAACATCTTCGATTAACTTTTCTTCACTATAAATTTTATCTGACAAATCCTTGTTTTGAATTTCTACCTCTTCTCTCGCTAAATTCAACCAAATAGCTATAGCTTCAGTTTCTCCGCCATCTTCCATAAAATCAACATTAAAACTAGAATATACTTCATCAAACTGTTCAAAACGATTAATCCTTAGGATTTTTAACATTTCATTTGCTTGTTTAACTAAATCCCAATCTAATCCATGAAATATAGTGTTAAATTTAAACCTGCTCGAAAATGCTTTTAATTGATCTATGCTATAGGAGAGAGAATATATTTCTTCTCTTTTTAATTGTTCTTGATATTTATTTTCATAGTTCAGCCAATAAGAGGCCGGGATACCCTGGATTATGTTTTCTAACTGTATTGCTACTTCTTCAGTAAGGCTGCTTTTTCCGTTCAGCAGATTGGAGAAGTTTTTTTCACTAACTCCAATTCGCTTAGCACATTCCTTCTGACTTATTCCCAATTCATCTAAATATTCTCTTATAATGGAACCTGTATGCACTATAAATTCGTTACCCATAAAAAGTACCTCCCTTCTAATGATAATCTCCAATAGATAAAATTGTTATTTTATTTATTGTTGTTAAGTCCGATTCATCCCAATCCCCAGTTGGTTTTAATACAATACGAAAGTTCTTAGAGATATCAACTCCCCAACAATCGCTATAATTCCCTTCTAGTTTATGCCGACGGGGTGGGGGAACGTGAGGGATTTCATCCAAATTATTTGCAGCCCTTATCTCAGACATTCTATTTATAATTTTTTTATAAAATGCTGTATATTGTTTTTGTATCTTTCGTTCATTGGTTAATATTTTTTCCAACCTCGTAGTGGCATATGATATTTCCATTTGTATCCCCCTTATAAATTAAAAAAAACTTAACACAAATTAACCTATGCGGTCAATCTGACTCAAGTGGACTAGCATCAACTCTATGTATTATAATTGACATAGAATAGGAGTGCGAAATATGCAAGAGAAGAACTACTATAAATATGCCCAATTATTATCAACACAATATTCTACATTTCTCAGTAATGAGGCTGTAAAGAATAAAGTCTTAAAAACATTTGAAGGTCAAATACCAACCGATCAATTCAAAAATAATTTAACACCCAGAGAATTTATTAATAAGTTTCTGCTGCAATATTACCCAAATGAGACTACAGTAAAAGCCACTTTTATTAACAATGTCCTCTTTAAAACAAATAATCATGTTTCTATTTTTGAATTGAACGTAGGGAATAGCAGATTGGATTTATGCAAAATAAATAGCACTAGTACAGCTTTTGAAATAAAAACTGAACTGGATACTCCAAAAAGATTAGACCAACAAATGAAAGACTATTTCAAAGTCTTTGAAAAGGTATATTTAATATGTTCAGTCCATAACCTTAAAAGTATGATTAATTACGTTCCAAATGAGTGTGGTATTTACACTTATTACGTCACTCGAACAGGTAAATATGTTTTTAAAAAAGTTCGAAGTGCTGCTAAATCAAAATATATTTCAGCTTTTTCTCAACTATCAGTCTTAACAAAAAGAGATCTTAAAATCTTCTTTGACTGTCCCATCCTTGAAACTAAAGAGGCTATGATTAGTTTAATAATTGATAACAAAACTAAAAAAGAAATTAATAAAATCTTCAAATTATGCTTAAAAAATAAATTTCATCATAAATGGAGCTTCCTGGTAGAAAATAGCTCTGATATTCTAGAAATAGATTATCAATGGTTTTTTAAGAATACATTATCACCTAAAATAGTATACCTTTAAAGGTATACTATTTATTTTTTGCTTGCTGATGAATATACCTGGTTAATGTAAGATTACTCCATGTACCCCAATTTCCATATCTTTCTTCCATATCTTTAATTCTTTTAACTGCTACACAATCACTGTCACTATCAAGAAGATGTAATTTATCAATTACTTTACTTCTAACAAACTCAAATCCTCTCACACCCATTTTTGTATCATAGTTTACCATTGAATAAAAGGCATTTTTTTCCTTTAAATACATTAACCCGAGTGCTGCTCCTGTTCCATTTCCACCAGCATCTGTAGGTAAGTCGTCTTTTAACCCACCAAAGTCCCCGAAGCCATCAAATTCATATTCTGCATACTTTATTGCAACTTTATTTTCTATTTTTTCGGTGAATTCACAATCTTCGTAGTCCCCATTTTTATAATTCCTTGATCTAGGAGAATTAAGTAATATTTTAGTAGCATCCGTATCTAAATCTTTAAATTCTTCTAATTCAATAAATTTAGAGTCAACATGTTGATTCCTTATATCCAACATAACAAAATCATTTTCCGTTAAATAATCCTCTATAAATTCCGTATAGTCCTCTAAATATAAATCTGTTATTCTAATTGCTATCGAAGAATTATCTCTTTTTAGTTCGGTTGTTAGATTTATTAGATCCTGCTCACTTATATTAAAACCGTCTTTAATAGAAATAACAGGATATAATTTGTCGAACTTTCCTATTTGTAGTAACCTTTTTTTATAGTAGTTAAAATCCCTACTCAATGTAAATGACAATTCAATTCCTTTGAACACTTTATTGTCATATTCACCTTCATTAAACCTAAAGAAATCAATGAATCCCTTTTTTCCGTTAAGTCTTTGTTCAATTTTTTCTAATGTAATTATATCCTCTTCTGTTGGTTCTAATTTTATCCTCTTTCTCCTTTTACTACCAGGTTTTTCTTCATAAATATACTCACCTGTACTTTCATCCGTTCTATATTTAACATCATACTCATCTCTAATTATTTCAATTAAAGGAATCATTGAGTCACTGAAAAGATAACTCATGTTATTAATAACTCTTAATTCCTCATTTCGATTTTTCATAATAGGTAAATACATGATGAACCTCCTCTTATTTAAACCCATTCAATTATTTTCGCCTTATTTATCTATTACTAATTACTGAATGTACTAAGTCCCTCTATGTTTTCTGAAATAGTTTAACGTACATATTCCAATAATCCCAAAACTCTTACTTTTTATATCTTATCTCTATTTTATCTCTAGTATATTGGTAATACAATAATTATGGAAAAATATATAATCATTACCATTAGTGTTATGTATTATATCGAGCTTGAAGACGAGAAGGTTTCCTATGTTGAGATTAAAGAAATTCAACCTCTGCATAGGAACAAATTCAGCAATAATATTCCATAGAATAATCTTATAAAATACTAAAGATGTAAAAACTACGATGAAAAAATACACTTTACTAGCATAACCATTACCCGGGGCAATAAGTTAACGCACACTCATTTTTTATTCCTCATAGAGGCATAAAAAAAATGTATAGAGGGGCTTTCACCTCCCTATACATTTCTCATTTACTTATAATACGGTTCACTTAAACTAATATTAGATTTGTCATTAAATCGAATAAGGACTTTCTATCTTATCTTTGCTCCAACTACTTGAACATTCCGAACGTCCTAACGTTTTTTCCCTCTAAATAAAGTTACCCTCTTACATTACTTTTATTTAATGCTTGATTACCATTAAATTTAATTTTTGTCCGTTCAGCTGTTTTGATTTCAATATTTCCAGTCATTGCATCAGCAATTGCAGTATCAGCACCACTCCACATATGAGCATAGTGTTTTAAAGTAATCTCTGGACTTGAATGACCCATACGTTGAGATAAAACGAGCACCGATACATTAAATTCATTAATAAGGTATGAAGCATGAGAATGACGCAATCCCTTTGCTTGTATCTTTTTTACTCCTGCAAGTTTAGAATATCGCTCAATAATTCGAGATATCGTTGATTTAATCATTGGTAGACCATCATAACTAAACACAAAATCTCTTTCCTTACCTAAGCCAATCTCTGTTTGCCTACTTCTCCAGTCATTTAAAATTTTGATAGTGTCATCATCCAGTGCTATTATTCTCTTTCCATCTTCTGTTTTCGTATATGAATTTCGTTTCCAATCCGTTCTGTTTTTCATAATAAGCATATGATGAACCCGTATACGTTTCTTTGTTAAATCAATGTCATTCCAGTATAAAGCTGTTCCTTCATTCACACGAATTCCTGTCATATAATAGACCCACAACATAACGAAATTTAAATGTTCATAAAAATTACCAATATAGATTTGATTTATCACTTTTTGAAATTCTAGCTTGTCCCAATATGGTACAATTGCTTTTCCTTTTGGGATTGCTTTAACTTTTTTCGAAACATTATGCTCCAAGTATTGCATTTCTACCGCTTTATCTAAACTTTTGCGAAACACTCCAAAAATTAGACTAGCATAGGACTGAGCATACCCAGCTCCCCCATTTTCTTGACTTGTTAATAACCATGTACGAAAATTTTGTACGTCCTCCACTGAAATAGAGCGGAGAGGAATAGAAGCAAACCTATCTCTAACCTTTTCCAATATTCTTTGCTTAATAGAAAAGGTACTTTCTTCAACGTCTGTTTGATAATACGGTATATACACAGTATTCATAAATTGCTCGTAAGTCATTTTATAATTAGCGTAGCTATTGACTTTATGATATTCTCTCTTTAATCGAGTTAACTCTTTGTTAGCCTCGAACGCGGAAGAAAAGGGCTTTCCATTAACGTCTTTTCTTCCTTTTTTTCGTATTCGTTTTCCTGTAATCCGATCAATGCCAAATTCTGATTGATAAAAGAAATTCCCTTTATCATCAACATATACACCAGGGTATTTCGTTGTTTGCTGCGTTCTATTCTTCATTAGGAATTACTCATTTCTGTTATAAGAGAAACTCCTAAAATGGATTCAACCACATCCCTCGGTACTCTTCCTAGTCTTTTGTTGTTATAATACGGACAACCTTTTTGCACCATGATTGCTTTTGCTTGCCTAATTAGTGAAATAGCTTGATATTTCTTATATCCTAGTCTAATTAAATCATCTTTACATATTGTTGTACCCATCACAACAACCCCTTTCCACGCTAATATTCATCCTCACTCATAAGTTCTAAAACACGTTGCTCAATTAATGTTTGGTCGGACTCAGTAATTTTTTCTTTCCCCATATGTATTAACTCTTTCAAATAAAGCTCAGCATATTTTTCACCATATACACGCCTAAATGACTCATAGAGCATACTGATTGATTTTACTGTAGCATTTTCAACCCAATTTTTCTTTTTCTTTAAAGTGAGCTTTTCACGCTTTACTTTTAAGGGAATTGCCTCAATACCATCTACAAATTTTTGCCACCATCTCATTGTAGGAAGTCTATTTTTATTATGTAAATCACTAGCACTCTTAGGTTGTGTCTTGAAACTATAATGAGCTGATAAAATACCTTTAACTATAGTATTAAGTGGTTTCCCATTCGATATTTGAAGAGCAACTTGCATCGCTTTATTTCCGGTCAGCTCTAGTTCCCATCTGACCCACTTTTCAACATTTACAACTTCATCTGCATTATCTCTTCTTTCTTGTTTCTTATCATAGATTCGTAATATTTGCGGAGATGCACCAATATACAATGTAAAACCGGTCAATTTCCCATCAAGAATCCTACCACTATTTATTTCAATAAATTTATGACTTTTCGTACTTAATTGTCCTCGTTTCACATAATCCTGCAACGCTTTTACAGATGGAGTAGAATCATCAAAAATATCTAAAGCCAAATCTATTCTTGATACCTTACCTTGTATTTCTAAAATAACTGATATAAATTTGTACCAATGCCAACCATCAACCCTCGACATGTATTCTTCATATTGTCTACACGCTTGCCCAGACATATCTATAAGAACACTACTATGACTTCGTGAAGAATGAAGCTTTATATTCGCAAAGCTAATGCACATATCATAAGTGGGATATGGAGACCCCTTAATCTCTGAAGAAAATTCAGAAATAGGGATTCCTAAAACTTCATCAGCGACTGCCGGCAACCCACTATTTGGAATTGAACAACGAAGGTAATCAATTAAGCACTGATTACTTCGCTTTTGACTCATGTACTTCACCAATAGTGTAACTATCAGCTTCAATTTTAAGTTCTGCATACTGCCATGTATCGATCATTGGCTTACCTTGTCCGACAAATGTTTTCTTTTGCACCTTTTTAGGTTTTACTTTAAGACCTGTAAAAGAAATTGGAATAAATTCACCATCTTCATAATCATCAAAGATAGGTAGGCTATCTTGTTTTTCAATAACTACAGTAATAGGCGAGCCAATTTCAGTACCACCATTTTGTAATACAAGCTCAATAAATGGTCTATCGTAAACTTTAAAAGTTATTGCATACTTACCTGTTTCAACTAGCTCACCATTTAGATTCTTTTCTTTTTCAATTCGAGTAGAAAAACCATCTTTTTGCACTAACATTGCTGTAGGAACTTTAAATTGTTTAATATCAAAGCGAAAATCACCTAATTCAACATTTTCCGAGTCATTTAAAGAATGTAATATTGACGATTTTAAAATTAATTTTCCCATATTTTAAAACTCCTTTTTATCATTTTGAAATCCCGAACTCCCGGGATTTTGAGTAACGCTCCAGACTTAGAGCCCCAAAGAGTTTCGCAACTTCTATTGAGGGAGATTCACCAGTGTTACCCACTGGTCGCTTCACTAATTTTGGTTATTTATAAGTGTTGGGCAAAGAACGCCCAACAGGGCATAACTTTTCACGAGCGTTTCTTACCACTCCGTTTGTCGACTAACGTCGCCACCGAAACCCTCGCAAAAAGTTACACTCAATTTTTTTGATTGATGAAATCACTTTATTTAGGGGTATCCGTCATTTGCTGATTTCCCATCAATTTTTCTATTTCTGCTATAAAGTCAAAGTCTTTGTCTATATATGGAGTTTCAAAATAGACTGGGGCAGTGTGAATGCCATCCAGTTGAATATATCCACCACCTTTCTCTGTAACCGTCTTATATTCAACGTTATTGGTATCAAATATCATGTTATAGCCAATTGAGTCCATAGCACCTAAACCTGCTTTAAAACCCATCTGTGCCCTTATATTCGTAGGCAGGTCATCTGCTGAAGGACGTTGCATAAGTATTTCTATCATGACGCCTGCTTGTCTGCCTTTCATAACGATTTGAAAAACGTAATCTAGAGCTTCTTTAGCAATTTTCTTATCTACAGAATGCATAAAAGCTGAAAATTCATCAAAAATGACAATGACAATAGGCAAGTTAAAGTCCCTATAGGTTTTACCAAAAGCCGACATATTATCGAAATATTCAGAATAACGTTCTTCCATTAATCCAACGACTTCTCTTAGCATTTTGCATATTTGATTGGCTTCTGTAGCAACTTTCTCTTCAAATCCCGTAACGAAACGCAAAAGGCTCAAGTCTGCTTTTTTAGGGTCAACAATTCTTAAATCAGCTTGAGGAGATAAATTCAAGTAAGAAACTATTTTTCCCAAAATAAAGAACGACTTGCCCGATCCAGTCCCTCCGACTACAAGTGAGTGTACTACCTTGTGGAGTTCGTAAGATATATTTCCAGTAATTCTAATTTCATCTGAATCATTTGATTTACTTATTGCTGAAGCTAGGTTAATTCGTTCGTCTTTATATTTTAAGAAAGCATAATCAACATAGTTAACGGTTATATTTATTGATTCTAGTTCCATTCCTAAAGTAGCTTCGAGGTTTTCGCCAAGATTGGTAGCTTCTTTTGTAAATCGGTCACCATTTCTTGCTATTCGTACATATACTTTTTCGTTATCCTCTTTGAAATAAATTTGAATAACTCTCTCAATTATTCGTTCTTTTACTTTTTTCCCATCTTCCTCAACCTCAACTACAGTTTCATCAAACAATTTTATCGAATGAATCATATAGGCTAGATTATTAGCAATCCATGACTTATGGCCCTTAACAAAGTCAAAGTAGAATCTAATACTTTTATAAATAGATACCACCCAAAGAACTACTATTAGTACATCAACGAAGCTATTGAAACTCATATAGCCATGAATCACAGGAATATCAATTATTAGTGGGGGGATAGAGTTTGACACCTTCACAAAGAAAACCGTCAGCATAAGGATGAATATTACAAAGAAATATTTTAATAATTTATTTTTCCTTTGTGGATATACAACCTCTTGCCAATCATCGTTTCTTTTATTGATTATGTTTGTAAGTGCATTTCGCTTCATGGATTGCTCCTTTCAAATCTTATTAGCTTAGTTTCCTTTGTCCCACACTGATGAAAACCCCGCTAAAATTTTTACCAAGAACTCATATGAGACACCTCTAGTACTGCCATTAGGATATATCGCTTTATTAGCCACTTCTTTCAAATCTAAATGTAACTGACTTCCTTTAGGCATTCGTTCTTTAATTTTTTCAATTTCAGATCCGGTCGCTTCTTTCGCAAACACATCCCATTCAATTAGGAACCCATTTTCAAGCAGCCAATCAATCGGTTCTGAGGATTGGCTATTTCCCTCTGTATTTCTATTCTCACAGTTAATACCTTCCCTATCAAAGAAATCAGTAACCCTTTCTTTATAGTGCTCTCTTCGCCCAAAGCTAGGAAGATTTTGACCTTTTATCACTTCACTTACTACTTCATAAAAAGCACCGTTAAGAGCTTCCCAAATATTATTGGAATCACAATAAACAAGTATTGTCTGCTTATTCTGTCCGTTTTTAGCTTCATCACTGAATCTATCTATAACAATTGTCACTTGGTTCTTTCTCAAAATATTCACCTCTCCGTATCGTGATTAATTTAAGAACGGGAATTAGCCCCCGTTCTATTTTTTCTTAGAATTAAGTAATAAACGTTTTTGAAATAATCCATCAATGTATTTGACTTTTGAGTCCAATTGGTCAACCAATTTGCTAACTTCAAATACGGAACAAGCATATCTACCTGAGGAAAGATTCGCAATTAAATCTAATTGCTTCATTGCTCTTTTCATCCTCTTTTCTAACAGTCTTTGGAATTTTTTCTCTTTTGTCGTCATACTATTTTCCTTTCTTCTTTTTAAAATTAATCTTCAATTACAATTTCTCCATTATCACCAATGTGATAATCACCGTTTCCGATAGCTACAGATTCCATATACTCATCTAAATACTCAATGACTTCAAGTTGTTCCTCATCTGACAAATTTTCAAATTCTTCTTCAAGCATTTCAATTAATACCTCCCTCACTAACTTTAATCACGCAAATAGTCACCAAATTGCGTTGAAATAATATTATCACCATAAATTCACCTGGTCAACACCAAAAATACATATATTTGCGTGATTTTTTGGTGAGTTACTATTGAAAATAAATATTTGTTCTCGAAAAAGGCAAAATAAAAAGGCTAATCTAAAATGATTAACCTTTGTTTTATTATTTATTTTTCTTCTTTTTTCTTCTTTTCCATTAGTTCAACTTGATTTTTTAGTGCATATCCAATAGCAAAACCTTGAGTTACTTTCCCTCCTCCAGATTCTTCACTAATCAATTTTTGCAACTTTGTTAAGTTCTCTTTTGCTTCAATAGATAATGTAATTGTCATTCTCATAAAATTGCCTCCTATAAATAAACATCCTATTACGTGTCATTTTACCACCAATATGGTGATTTCACAATTTAGTAGAAAAATCATTGAATACACACACTTATCAATTAACCCCCCAAGAAATATATCTTGGGGGGTCTTTTGGTGGTGAACACTATCATAAATCAAGCATTTAAAACATTTAACAAGTTAAAAAACGCTTTAAGATAGGCTTCACAAATATTATTAATTTAATGTCTTATTCCCACTCAATTGTTGCTGGTGGCTTACTCGTTACATCATACACGATACGGTTAACGTGTTTCACTTCGTTTACGATACGTACAGATATTTTCTCTAATACGTCCCAAGGGATACGTGCCCAGTCAGCTGTCATACCGTCAATAGATGTTACCGCACGAATACCTACTGTGTAATCGTAAGTACGCTCGTCACCCATAACACCTACGCTACGCATACCAGGAAGCGCAGTGAAGTATTGCCAGATTTCGCGGTCTAATCCTGCTTTAATAATTTCTTCACGTAAAATCGCATCAGATTCACGAACGATTTCTAATTTCTCTTCTGTGATTTCACCTAATACGCGGATACCAAGACCAGGACCTGGGAATGGTTGACGCCATACGATTTCATCAGGAATTCCTAGTTCAGATCCTAATACACGTACTTCATCTTTAAATAACGTGTTTAAAGGCTCAATTAGTTTGAACTGCATGTCTTCTGGAAGTCCACCAACGTTATGGTGAGATTTAATTGTTTGTGCAGTTGCTGTACCACTTTCAACGATATCTGTGTAAAGTGTACCTTGTGCTAAGAAGTCCATTCCTTCTAACTTAGAAGCTTCATCATCAAATACATAAATGAATTCGTTACCGATGATTTTACGTTTTTGCTCTGGATCTTCTACACCTTTTAACTTGTTCATGAAGCGTTCTTTTGCATCCACTTTAATAACGTTCATGTGGAAGCCTTCACTAAATGTTTTCATAACGCCTTCTGCTTCGCCTTTACGAAGTAAACCGTGGTCAACGAAAATACATGTTAACTGATCACCGATTGCTTTATGAATTAATACTGCTACAACAGAAGAGTCTACACCGCCGCTAAGTGCGCATAGAACTTTTTTGTCTCCAACAGTTTCACGGATTTTCTCTAATTCTACTTCGATAAAGTTCTCCATGTTCCATCCTTCAGAACAACCACATACGCCGAATACGAAGTTTTTAATTAAATCGTTACCGTGCTCAGAGTGACGTACTTCTGGGTGGAATTGTACACCGTATAAGTTTTTCGCTTCATTGCTCATACCAGCAATTGGACAAGACTCACTTGTTGCATCTACTACGAATCCTTCAGGTAAACCAGTTACTAAGTCACCATGGCTCATCCATACAACTTGCTCTTCTGGAAGGTTTGCATATAATTTTGATTCGTTCTCTACTTTAAGAACAGCTTTTCCGTACTCACGGTGGTTTGCACGTTCTACTTTCCCACCGAAGTGTTGTGTCATAAGCTGCATACCGTAACAAATACCGAAGATCGGTAATCCTAGTTCAAAGATTTTTTCATCACAATGTAATGCACCTTCACCGTATACACTATTTGGTCCACCAGAGAAGATAATCCCTTTTGGATTCATTGCTTTAATTTCTTCCGCAGTAATTGTATGTGGATGAAGTTCACTGTATACACCGAACTCACGAATTCGACGTGCTATTAACTGATTGTACTGACTCCCAAAATCTAAAACGATAATTGTATCGTGCTGCTTCTTCAAAATAATCACCTCAACGTTAGTTCTCGTATATAAATATTTTCACCAATTCGGCGAAAAGCATTACCAATATAATAAAAAAAGCCAGTCCTCCGCCTCTAGTCTCATAACAAAGAAAAGGCAGGGTCTGGCTTTATAAAGAAAGATAGTCTTCCGCTCTTTATAAATATAAGACACACTGCCTTCATAGTCAGGTTGTTTACGGTAACCCGGTAGAGACTCTCAAACCTTATCTTTGAGGATATATGAAGGATCGTTTTATATTATCTTCCTAGATTCTAACAATGAAGTATCTATATGGTCAAGAGAGAAAGCGACAAAATTCTACAGAAATTCATTTCCTTTTCTAAAAAACACAAAAAAACATCCATTTCTATATAGAAATGGATGTTTTTCGAGCAAACGGAATTACATCATTCCGCCCATACCGCCCATGCCCATGCCGCCCATGTCAGGCATTGCTGGTGCATTTGGTTCTGGTTTGTCAGCTACTACAGCTTCAGTTGTTAAGAACATAGCTGCAACAGATGCTGCGTTTTGAAGTGCAGAGCGAGTTACTTTAGCTGGATCTACGATACCAGTTTCAAGCATGTTAACCCACTCGCCAGTTGCTGCGTTGAAACCAACGCCTACTTTTTCGCCTTTTAGACGCTCTACAACTACAGATCCTTCCAGACCAGCGTTGATTGCGATTTGACGAACTGGCTCTTCTAGTGCACGAAGTACGATGTTGATACCTGTTGCTTCGTCGCCTTCAGCTACGATAGAAGCTACTTTTGTGTATACGTTCATAAGTGAAGTACCACCACCTGCAACGATACCTTCTTCTACTGCTGCACGAGTTGAGTTAAGTGCATCTTCAATGCGAAGTTTGCGCTCTTTTAACTCAGTTTCAGTTGCTGCACCTACTTTAATTACTGCTACGCCACCTGCAAGTTTTGCAAGACGCTCTTGTAATTTTTCACGATCGAATTCAGAAGTTGTTTCTTCTAATTGCGCACGGATTTGACCGATGCGAGCTTCGATTTGTTGTGTGCTTCCTACACCTTCAACTACAGTTGTGTTTTCTTTCGTTACAACAACTTTACCAGCGCGTCCTAAAGATTCAACTGTAGCAGATTTTAAGTCACGACCTAATTCTTCAGTGATTACTTCGCCACCAGTTAAGATTGCGATATCTTCTAGCATTGCTTTACGACGGTCACCAAATCCAGGAGCTTTAACAGCTACTACATTGAATGTACCACGAAGTTTGTTCACTACTAATGTAGCTAACGCTTCGCCTTCTACATCTTCAGCAATGATAAGAAGCGGTTTACCTTGTTGTACCACTTGCTCTAATACTGGTAAGATTTCTTGAATGTTAGAAATCTTTTTGTCAGTGATTAAGATGTATGGGTTATCAAGAACTGCTTCCATTTTGTCAGAATCAGTAATCATGTAAGGAGATGCATATCCACGATCAAATTGCATACCTTCTACTACGTCTAATTCTGTTGTGAATCCTTTAGATTCTTCTAAAGTAATAACGCCGTCGTTACCAACGCGCTCCATTGCTTCAGCGATTAATTGACCTACTTCTTCGTCAGCCGCAGAAATAGCAGCTACTTGTGCGATTGAAGATTTACCTTCGATTGGTTTAGAAATCGTTTTTAATTCTTCGATTGCAGCAGTAACAGCTTTTTCGATACCTTTACGAAGACCCATTGGGTTCGCACCAGCTGTTACGTTTTTAAGACCTTCACGAATCATAGCTTGTGCTAATACAGTTGCAGTTGTTGTTCCGTCACCAGCTACATCGTTTGTTTTGCTAGCAACTTCTGCTACTAATTTTGCACCCATGTTTTCGAATGCATCTTCTAATTCAATTTCTTTTGCGATTGTTACACCGTCATTTGTAATAAGTGGTGAACCGAATTTTTTCTCAAGAACAACGTTACGACCTTTTGGTCCAAGCGTTACTTTTACTGCGTTTGCAAGAGTGTCGACACCGCGAAGCATCGAACGACGTGCTTCTTCACTAAATTTAATATCTTTTGCCATAATAATTGACCCCCTTGGATTTTTTAAGATTTATATAATTAACCGATAACTGCTAAAATGTCACTTTCACGTAAAATCAAGTAGTCTGTACCTTCGTATTTCACTTCAGTACCTGCATATTTTGAGAAGATGATAAGATCACCTGCTGCTACCTCTAAAGCAACACGCTCACCATTTTCAAGCACTCGACCAGTACCTACTGCAATAACTTTACCCTCTTGTGGTTTTTCTTTTGCTGTGTCTGGTAATACAATACCACTTGCTGTTTTTTCTTCCGCTTGAACAAGCTCAATTACAACGCGATCACCTAATGGCTTTAGCATGAACAATAACCTCCTCATTTTGTTATGTAAATTTTATTTATTAGCACTCAGGTCACCCGAGTGCTAACACACTTATAATAATAAATAATCTCAATTTCTTTTGCAAGTAAAAAAATCATAATTTTTTCGCAAATTAAGTTATACACTTTTCTATATAGATTCTCTCTTCTTCTACCTTTACTATATGAATCGTTGTTTCCACTACTCGTATGTTACAATATGAAAGGACACCCTAAGTTGTTTTCGCTACACACACAACTTTCTCCTGTCTTCTATTATAATTTCAAGTAAGGATTTACGAAAAAAACATAATTTACGTAAGGTTTATATCGTAGGTAGCATATGTACATGTTATCCTACCTTATCTCATACACTAGAGGTAGAAAGGATGGTTAAACCATTTGAAAAAACAATATTGGTGGGTTATCGTTACATACATTTTAATGCAGTTATCATCCATAGCTGGATTACCGCTTCTCCTGAAAACTGGACTTTATGATAACAGAGGATTTACTAGGGAGGAGAAATTCCAACTCATAACTGGCCACTGGGCAATCATTAGCTTCTTTATTGCATTATGTATCGTGCTTTGGTTACTTAGAACAGATATTCGTGATAGACATTTAGATAAAACGCGGTCTACTGTTCCAGCTACAATTGGATGGATTTTTATCGGATTCTTCTTAGCATTTTTCTCACAAAGTATTGCTGGTATGATTGAAATGTATGTATTAGGTATTAAACCTGGATCTGAAAACACAGCGAGGCTTATGGATATCGCAAGAACTACTCCTTGGTTCCTAATTGTTATATCTATAATCGGACCTATTTTAGAAGAAATCGTGTTTAGAAAAATTTTATTTGGTACACTTTATAAGAAGTTTAACTTCTTTATTGCTGCTATCATTAGTTCTCTCGTATTCGCAGCAATTCATTTTGATTTCACTCACTTATTGGTATACACTGCAATGGGGCTCGTATTTGCCTTTTTATATGTAAAGACGAAGCGTATTATCGTTCCAATTGCGGCCCATGTTGCAATGAATACATTAGTTGCAGTTGCTCAAGTTTTAGTGAGTAATGAACACATTCAAGAAATGATTAAAGAAGCTGAAAAAATGCAAGGCTTTATCGGAGGATTTTTAGTATGAGAAACTCGCCATTGTTCATGGCTGCATTGTACTTCCTTCTAGGATGTATCTTTACACGCTTCGCCATTACGAACGTAACAGATACAATCTGGAATATGTGGACAATACTATTTGCAGTTATGGCAACAATTGATTTTAATTTGGCACTTCGCCTTATCTTAGTTAAATTCACAAAGAAAAAACAATAATAAAACGCAGAGGTCGCTTCCTCTGCGTTTTATTGTGGATAATTCTTTAAAAAGTAAACAAGTGTTTGTAACTCTACTGCTAAATCAATATGATGAATTCTTATATTGTCTGATACATTTAAACGTGCTGGTGTGAAGTTTAAAATACCATGCACACTCGTTTCAGCTAATCTATCTGCTACAGATTGTGCTACTGTAGCCGGTACTGTTAATATTGCCACTTGTATATCATTTGATAATCTTTCTTCTAATTCATCTAAGTGATATACAGGAATGCCCCCGATTTCTGTTCCTACTTTCTCTTCACTAACGTCAAACGCCATTTCAATTTTTGTATTATTGTTTTTCGTGAAATTATAATGTAAGAAAGCGGTCCCTAAATTACCTACTCCAATAAGCGCTACACGTGTTATATCATCTTGGTCGAGTGTTTCACGGAAAAATGATAATAAATAATTTACGTTATATCCATATCCTTTTTTCCCTAACGCCCCAAAGTATGAGAAATCTCTTCGAATAGTTGCGGAATCAACCTTTACCGCTTCACTTAATTCGGCTGATGAAACACGTTGCTTACCAGATAGAGATAAGTTTTGGATAAATCGATAGTATAGAGGCAATCTCTTAGCAGTGGCTTGTGGAATTTTCTGCTGCTCCATATAACCTCTCCTCTCTTCCTATCTTTATTCATATGCTTTAATCAAATACAGAAGTTTAGCACTTATTAAATTCCTTGTATAATAGAAAGAAGAAGTATTCTCTCTGTATTTTAAACTATACACTATTTTTAGTATGATTGAGAAATATAAACATGGCAAAGTTAAGAAATTATTTGAGGTGAAAACATTGATTTTATTACAAGTAAACGCGCTTTCGAAATTATACGGTGCAGAAACGATTCTTGCAAACATAAAATTGGAAGTTCAAACGAAAGATCGTATCGCATTAGTCGGACGAAATGGAGCTGGAAAATCTACGTTATTAAAAATAATAGCTGGTGAGCTATCCCATGATGGTGGCGAAATTATAAAACCGAAAGATGTCTCAATCGGATACTTAGCTCAAAATACCGGTTTAGAAACGTCTTTAACAATTTGGGATGAAATGTTAACCGTCTTTACACACTTGCAGCAAATGGAGACAAAACTTCGAAGGCTAGAGCAAGAGATGGGACAAGAAGTAAACTTTTCAAATGAGGCTACATATGAAAGATTATTAGCTGATTATGACCAATTACAATTAGATTATAAAGATCAAGGTGGCTATCAGTACGAAGCAGATATCCGCTCGATTTTAAGTGGTCTTGGCTTCCCAGTTGAAACGCACCAGACGACGATTTCTACATTAAGCGGTGGACAAAAGACACGATTAGCTCTCGGTAAGTTATTATTAACGAAACCAGACTTACTTATTTTGGACGAGCCTACAAACCATTTAGACATCGAAACATTAACATGGCTTGAACAATATTTACAAGGCTATCCTGGCGCAATACTAATCGTTTCCCATGACCGTTATTTCTTAGACAAACTCGTTACACAAGTATATGAAATTTCGAATAAAGAAAGCAGACGATTTGTTGGTAACTACAGTAAATATTTAGATTTGAAATCAGCACTATACGAGCAAGAAATGAAGCGTTATGAAAAACAACAAGATGAAATCGCTAAGCTTGAGGACTTCGTTCAAAAAAATATAGCTCGTGCATCTACGACAAAACGCGCTCAAAGCCGTCGTAAACAATTAGACCGTATGGAACTATTAACAAGACCATTAGGTGATTCTAAGTCAGCTTCCTTCCACTTCGATATCGAAAAACAAAGTGGAAATGATGTTTTACAAGTAAAGGATGCAACTATCGGCTATGATGAGGATCCGATTATTGAACATGTAACAATGCGCTTAACTCGCGGGGATAGTGTTGCTTTAGTTGGCCCAAACGGAATTGGAAAATCCACATTATTAAAATCCATTGTGAATAAGTTACCACTACTACATGGTGATGTTTCTTTCGGATCCAATGTATCTGTTGGGTATTATGATCAAGAACAAGCTAACTTAACATCTTCTAAACGAGTTTTAAATGAATTATGGGATGAATATCCATTACAGCCTGAAAAAGAAATTCGCACAATACTAGGCAACTTCTTATTCACAGGAGACGATGTACTAAAACCAGTGTCTTCTCTTAGTGGTGGACAAAAGGCTCGGTTAGCTCTTGCAAAACTTATGATGCAAAAATCAAATTTATTAATTCTCGATGAGCCTACGAACCATCTTGATTTAAATAGTAAAGAAATCTTGGAGAATGCTTTAATTGATTATCCAGGTACCCTTCTGTTTGTCTCACATGACCGTTACTTTATTAATCGTGTAACGACAACTGTTGTTGAGCTATCAACAGAAGGTGCACAAGAATATTTAGGGGATTACGATTACTACGTCGAAAAGAAAAATGAGATGATTGAACGTGCGGAATTAGAGCAAGAAGATGAAGCACCCGTTCAAAAGACAGTTGCACAAGAAAAATTAAATTATCTCGAAGAAAAAGAGCGCAAAAAGTTGGAGCGTCAACGTACTCGAAAAATTGAGGAACTAGAACAAAACATTGTACAATTTGAAGAAGAAATTGCTACGTTAGAAGATCAACTTTGCTTACCAGAAATATATGCAGATTACGAAAAGGCTAGTGAAATTACAACGAAAAAACAAACATTACAAGAGCAACTTGACGCTTGTATGGCAGAATGGGAAGAGTTGCATTTATAAGAGTAGTAATAAGAAGGGTGTCTCATTAATCGGTATTATTGACGATGGGGCATCCTTTTTATCCTCTAGTCCAGTTCAACGTCTATTGCATAAAAGATTCGAAACAACATATCGATTTACCGACAAGGTTTGACAATATTAGCGTCCCCTATAATAAAAGCATATTTCAAAATGTTTTTTAAAGATATCTTCTTGTTTTTTATTTCCCGAAAAAGAATACATTCAAAGGTCAGACTTCATCCGATTTATCCACAAGTTTATACACATATCCACCTTTATAAAATAAACACCCAAATAACTTTTTCCACATTACCCACAATTAATAAAAAAGTTATGCACATTTTATATACACAATAAAACCCATATTATCAACAGATAATATGGGTTTTATCCACAAGCTGTGGTTAATTTTGTGTATAACTATGCTTCAATATCTAATCCTGGATTTGCATTTAAAGCTAATGTAGCTCGTTTTCCTTGTTCATATGCAATTGTACCTGCCGCTGCGATCATTGCTGCATTATCTGTGCATAAAGATAAAGGAGGAATAATTAGCTCTACATTGTCTTTTTGGGCAAATTCTGTTTCTAAACGCGCACGAAGTCCTTTATTCGCAGCCACTCCACCAGCAAGAAGCACTTGCTTTACGTTATAAGCATCCGCTGCACGAGACGCTTTCGTTACTAGTACGTCAATTACACTCTCTTGGAAACTTGCTGCTAAATCTTCCGGTGCAATTTCTATTCCGCGTTGTTTTGCGTTATGCACAGTGTTGATAACTGCTGATTTCAATCCACTGAAACTGAAATCATACGAGTCCGGTTCTAGCCATGCACGAGGTAAATCGATTGTCGGTTCTCCTTCATGTGCAAGACGATCAATGTGAGGACCACCTGGATATGGCATAGATAACGTACGAGCTACTTTATCATATGCCTCTCCTGCTGCATCATCTCTCGTTTCCCCAATTACTTCAAATGAACCATGTTCTTTCATATAGACAAGCTCTGTATGTCCACCAGATACAACAAGTGATAACAGTGGGAACTGAACTTCTTTTACTAAACGGTTCGCATAAATATGGCCAGCGATATGATGAACACCAACTAGAGGGATATCATGTGCAAACGCCACAGCTTTCGCTGCGTTTACTCCTATTAGAAGCGCTCCCACTAAACCAGGCCCTTCTGTTACAGCAATTGCATCAATATCATCAAATGTGATATTTGCTTCTTTTAAGGCCTCTTCTAACACAACTGTAATTTCTTCTACATGATGACGAGATGCAATCTCTGGTACAACACCGCCAAAACGTTTATGACTTTCAATTTGTGATGCAACGACGTTCGCAATAACTTCCGTTCCATTTTTAACAACTGCTACTGCTGTTTCATCACAACTTGTTTCAATACCAAGTATAATCGTATTTTTTCCCATTATATATTCACCCACATTACGAGACCATCTTCCTGATTGTCTGCATAGTATCGTTTACGAATTCCACCATTTTGAAATCCGTATTTTCTGTATAACTGTTTTGCTACTTCATTTGATACACGTACTTCAAGTGTCATCGTTTTTACTCCTAGAGTTTTCGCTTCGGAAATAACTTCTTTCAATAAAGCATCTCCTAGCTTATGACCTCTATATTCTGGCAAAATAGCTATATTTGTTATATGTGATTCATCAATAATTATCCACAATCCACAATACCCAATTACACGGCCATCTTTTTCTAGCACAACATAATGTGCATGTTCATTCATCGTTAACTCACGGTGAAAGGCATCTGCAGTCCAAGGAGTTGAAAAAGATGCTTCTTCAATAGCTACAATTTGAGCGATATCATCGAGTTCCATCTTTCTAAATATCATATCCATCCTCTGCAAGCTCCTACTTGTTTTGACTTTCTAACCACTTTGTTTCAGCTTCAGCTAAACGAAGGTAACTAGGCACAAATGAATGTACATCTTGTTCTTCTTTTTGTAATCCTAAGAACGCTACCTCACTTGGTCTTGGGTTATTTTTAGTGAAAGGAGCAAATACAGCTTGATTGCCTAAATGTTCGATAATTGTTTCTTTGTGCAATTTCACATCGTTACCAATAAATAAAACAGGCTTTCCTTTATCTTTTAACATTTGCAACCAGTCTACAATAAGGATGATTCGGTCTTCTTCTATAGAAGTTAAATCCTCTCCTTCATATGTATATAAGCCAGTATAGATTTGTCCACGTCTTCCATCGAATAAAGGACAGATTAATCCATCAAAATTAGCTCCATTTGCAGCTACTACTTCTAAACTTGATACACCTACAATTGGTATTTGAAGTGACCAAGCCAATGTTTTGGCAGCTGTCACACCTATACGAACACCTGTATATGATCCAGGTCCCGCAGCTACAACAATTTTAGTTAATTCTTTCGGTTTTACACCGCACTCTTTCAATAGTTGTTCTACAGCTGGCATAAGACGTACAGAATGGTTTTTTGTTAAATTTGTAATGATTTCCCCAATTACATTTTCTTCTTCAATAAGGGATACACCCATTACGTAATTCGAAGTATCAATTGCTAGTACTTTCATCTTGTAATAGCTCCTCACATAATCTAATATAGCGATCTCCAATCGGCTCGAGTACAATTTTCCTTGTATCATCTCCAGCATGGAATAAACTAATTTGTAACTTTTCATTTGGTAAATATGCTTCTATTAAATGAGCCCATTCTACTACCGTAATTCCTTCACCGTAGAAATATTCATCAAATCCTAAGTCCTCTTCACTTTCTGCTAAGCGATACACGTCCATATGATATAGCGGTAATCTTCCTTTATATTCTTTAATAATATTAAAGGTAGGACTATTTACAACTCTTTTCACTCCAAGACCCTTTGCTAGTCCTTTTGTAAAAGTTGTCTTACCAGCCCCTAGATCTCCTTCTAAAATAATTACATCTTGTGCCTCTACAAGTTCACCTAGTTTTTCTGATAATCTTTGTGTTTCCTCAGATGATTTTGTTGTTATTTCATATTTACTCACAGACTTCACCTACTTTACTCACAATGTTCTCTGCTCTTTATTATACAGGTTTTGAATATATAAAAAAGTCCTTAGGAGTTTTCCTAAGGATAGTTTGACTGTCTTTATTAGTTTTTTGTTAAAACAAATAAAAAAATACGAAACAACATGTTTCGTTCTTTTCTTTATATAAAATGGCGGTCCCGACCGGGGTCGAACCGGCGATCTCCTGCGTGACAGGCAGGCATGTTAACCACTACACCACGGGACCATTTGGTTGCGGGGACAGGATTTGAACCTGCGACCTTCGGGTTATGAGCCCGACGAGCTACCGTGCTGCTCCACCCCGCGATGATATAAATAGCTTGGCGACGTCCTACTCTCACAGGGACAAGGTCCCAACTACCATCGGCGCTAGAGAGCTTAACTTCCGTGTTCGGTATGGGAACGGGTGTGACCTCTCTGCCATCATCACCAAACTATGAAGGCATATTCCTTCAAAACTAGATAACATTGCTTCATATTATATGGTTAAGTCCTCGATCTATTAGTATTCGTCAGCTCCACATGTCACCATGCTTCCACCTCGAACCTATCAACCTGATCATCTTTCAGGGATCTTACTAGCTTACGCTATGGGAAATCTCATCTTGAGGGGGGCTTCATGCTTAGATGCTTTCAGCACTTATCCCTTCCGCACATAGCTACCCAGCTATGCCCTTGGCAGAACAACTGGTACACCAGCGGTGCGTCCATCCCGGTCCTCTCGTACTAAGGACAGCTCCTCTCAAATTTCCTACGCCCACGACGGATAGGGACCGAACTGTCTCACGACGTTCTGAACCCAGCTCGCGTACCGCTTTAATGGGCGAACAGCCCAACCCTTGGGACCGACTACAGCC
>NZ_CP152427.1:152500-250000 GCF_038971285.1 Bacillus paramycoides | reverse complement strand
CGGGGTCGAACCGGCGATCTCCTGCGTGACAGGCAGGCATGTTAACCACTACACCACGGGACCATTTAATCTTTAAATTAATGTCATTTTAATTTTCATTATAATATTATGGTGGAGGATGACGGGATCGAACCGCCGACCCCCTGCTTGTAAGGCAGGTGCTCTCCCAGCTGAGCTAATCCTCCGAAGTGGTGACCCGTACGGGATTCGAACCCGTGTTACCGCCGTGAAAGGGCGGTGTCTTAACCACTTGACCAACGGGCCAATATGAATGGCAGAGAAGAAGGGATTCGAACCCTCGCACCGCGTTCGCGATCTACTCCCTTAGCAGGGGAGCCCCTTGAGCCACTTGGGTACTTCTCTGTATGGCTCCGCAGGTAGGACTCGAACCTACGACCGATCGGTTAACAGCCGATAGCTCTACCACTGAGCTACTGCGGAATAATGAAGACAATTTGTATCTTATAAAATTTCTCATCGTAAGTCAAGAAGTTTTTTACAACATCTTGTACAAACGTGACATGTTTATAATATACTGGATTGCGTTTTCACTGTCAAGATGTTTTCTTTATGAGAATTAGTTTCCCTTTACACTTTCCGCAGACATATTTTTTTGTATTTATTTGACGTCTTCTTACATATTGAAGTAAACACTCCATACATTCATACATATAAACCTTTTTTTCTTTCTCTTCATTTATCATTGGTTTACAAAAGCGTGGTGCACCAACTGCCTTTAATAATTCACGAAAATCCTTATCCCTGTGCTTATACCCTCTTCCTGTAATATGTAAGTGATAATGGCAAAGTTCATGTTTAACGATTCCAACTAATTCTTCTTTCCCATACATTTCGTAATATCGATAATTCAGTTCAATATTGTGTGTATTCAATAGATAACGTCCACCAGTTGTACGCAATCTACTATTAAACATCGCCTTATGTAAAAACGGCATTCCGAAATATTGTAGCGATACTTCTTCCACTAGCCGCTGTATTTCTTGCTCATCCACTTTCATTCCTCCTAAACAAAAAAATATTTTTACACTTTTCTCCTCTCTTATACATATATTAAATAGTACATATACCCATCCTCATTCAAGAAGCGTGGTTTCTAAAAACATAGCAGAAGTAGAAATCCACTCACCAACCTCTCATCAATAGTACCTTACATTTTTGAGAGTAGGATTAAACAAGGAGGGATTCCTATGCCTACATGGCTCAAAAAACAAATGCAACGCGCATATTTTGAAAAAAACCGGTATCAAATTAAATTGTTAAATGAATGCTGGTTTTATTATAGCAAAATACATCAAAGCTCATAATTCATTACACATTTTACCCCATAAAAAAAGAGCAGTTTCATCTGCTCTCTTCTCTTACTATTCAATCGGCAACATTGATAGTGCAACGCGACCTTTTTTCGTATCAATATCATCTACCCATACTTTGACGATTTGTCCGACAGATACGATATCTAACGGATGTTTCACGTATTGTTTGCTTAGTTTAGAAATATGTACCAGACCATCTTGTTTTACACCTACATCAACAAAAGCACCAAAATCGACAACGTTACGAACTGTTCCTTCTAGTTCCATACCACGTTTTAAATCTTCTAATTTCAAAATTCCTTTTTTCAGAAGTGGTTTAGGTAACTCATCCCTCATATCTCGCTCTGGACTAATGAGTGCATCTATAATATCAACTAATGTTGGCTCTCCAACTCCCGTTTCTTGTGACAACTTAGCAATCTCCACTTCTTCTAAGCTCTTTTGTAATTGCGGTTGCCCTACATCATCTTTGGATAACCCTAGATTCTTTAATAACAATTCAACATTTTTATATTGTTCTGGATGAATACCTGTTCGGTCTAACGGATTTGTACCTTCTAATATACGTAAGAAACCTATACATTGTTCATATGTCTTCGCACCTAGACGTGGTATTTTCTTTAAGTCTGTTCGTTTTGTAAATTTCCCTTCTTCTTCACGCTTTGCTACAATATTTTTCGCAACAGTTTTCGATAAACCCGAAACATATTGTAATAACGCAACTGAAGCTGTATTTACATTCACACCGACTTGGTTAACTGCCGTCTCTACTACAAACGTTAATGATTCATTCAACCTCTTTTGAGATACATCATGTTGGTATTGTCCAACCCCAACTGATTTAGGATCAATCTTTACAAGTTCAGCAAGCGGATCTTGCAGACGTCTTCCGATAGAAACAGCACTTCTTTCTTCAACCTGTAAATCTGGGAATTCCTCACGGGCTAAATCAGAAGCCGAATATACACTCGCACCAGCTTCGTTCACAATAATATAGAAGACTTCTCGTTTCACATTTTGTAATACATCAACTATAAATTCTTCCGATTCTCTAGAAGCTGTACCATTCCCAATCGCAATCATTTCAACTTGATATTTATCTATAATAGAAAGAACTTTCATTTTTGCATCTTCATATTTACGCACTGGTGGATGCGGATAAATAACATCAATATATAGAACTTTCCCCGTATCGTCTACAATAGCTAATTTACAACCCGTTCTATATGCAGGGTCTACAGCTAACACAACCTTTCCTTTCATTGGAGGTTGTAATAACAAATTACGTAAGTTCTCAGAGAAAATATGTATCGCTTGTTCTTCGGCTGTTTCTGTTAATTCTTTTCGAATCTCTCTTTCAATAGAGGATTGAATTAAACGTTTATAACCATCCTCAATTGCCAATTTTACATACTGTGCACTTTTTGAATCGTTATCACGAATTACTTTCTTATATAAGAAAGCTACTATCTCATCTACTGGTGGAACGACAGAAACTCTCAATATATCTTCTTTCTCACCGCGATTCATCGCTAATACACGATGCGGCACCACTTTCTGCAACGGTTCTTCATAGCTATAATACATTTCATATATATTCTTTTCATCTTTCTCTTCATCTTTTACAGCCGAAGACATAACACCTTTTCTAAAAGTAACATTCCGAATCCAACTACGATACGACGCTTCATCTGAAACAATTTCTGCAATAATATCTTGAGCACCTTGTAATGCTTCTTCTGCAGATTGCACTTCTTTCTCAGCATTCACAAACTCCATTGCCTTCTGATTTGGATCTTCTTTCGTATATAACAATAACCATTCAGCTAATGGCTCTAACCCTTTTTCTTTTGCAATCGTTGCTTTCGTTCTTCTCTTTTCTTTATATGGACGATATAAATCTTCTACTTCTTGCAACTTTGTAGCTTTCACAATTTGCTGACGTAATTCTCCTGTCAGTTTCCCCTTCTCATCAATAAGACGCAGAACCTCTTCTTTCCTATCTTCAAGCTGCATCATATATTGCCATCTCTCTAAAATTGTACGAATTTGCACTTCATCTAAAGAGCCTGTCCATTCTTTTCGGTAACGAGCAATAAATGGAACTGTGTTACCTTCTTCTGTTAATTGAATAACATGACGAACTTGCTTTTCGGTAAAGCCTAATTCCTTCACTAACATTTTCATTAACGCTTGTCGATTATCTACCATTTCCATATACAACCGTAACCTCCTCTATAATAAAAAAAGTTGCCCTTCAAAGAGAGCAACTTAAACTGCCGATTTAAAAATCTATTAGTCCTAAACTAATTTGTAGCGCTTCATCTACACGAATCATCATCACTTCATCTAAGTGAGTGATTTTGTCCGTTAAGCGCTGCTTATCGATTGTTCGAATCTGCTCAAGTAAAATAACAGAATCTCTCTCAAAACCGTACTTTTTCGCATCAATTTCCACATGAGTGGGTAATTTCGCTTTTTGAATCTGTGCAGTAATAGCCGCTACAATCACCGTTGGACTAAAACGATTTCCGATGTCATTTTGAATGACAAGAACCGGACGAACGCCTCCTTGCTCAGAACCAACAACTGGGGAAAGGTCTGCAAAATACACGTCGCCGCGTTTTACAATCAAAATATTACCCCCCGCTAACTAAGCGTTCTACTGTATGAGCTGCTTCATACTCTGCTAAGAAAGCTTCAGATGCAATACCAAGATTAATTTTTCCCATTTCAATGTACCCACGTCGCATTGATTCATGTTGGTAGCGTTTCTTCGTCTTATGTTGACGCAATAACAGTTGTGTTGCCTGGCAAATTAGTTCATGGCGATTCTTATTCTCTTGTTTTCCAATTCCGTCCAATTCCGTTACCATTTGCTTTGGCAACCGAACCACGATTTCAGTAGTTACACTTGATTCGGACACAAAAATACACCTCCACCGTCAACTACACACCCAAATATATATATGACACCTATTGTAATAATACCATTGTATGGAGCCTGTTGCAAAGACTTCCTTATTCCTTGCTTATGTTTTCCAATTCACAAACAAAACATTCATATTCTTTTATTTTTTATCTCATTACAACAAGAAACGGAAGAGTTTCCGCGCTAAATTCACGTTAAAGTATGTTAAAAGTAATGATAAGTAAAAAGCTTCTCGTCAAAAATGAACTTATTCTTAACTAATGAACAGTCCTCTCAAATGACAAGAAGCAAATCATACTACCTTCTATATATCGTTCAAATAATTAATTACTTCCACAACTTTACCATTCCGTATAAATATTCTCGGCACACGGAAACTGATCGTCGTAATAATTTCATAATTAATAGTTCCTGAATATTCCGCAACCTCTGTAGCGCTAATATATTCATCTCCTTGCCTTCCAATGAGTGTAACTTTCGTACCAAGAGGCACTTTACAAGGAAGGTGTATCATAAATTGATCCATCGTTACTCGACCTACAATCGGTACCCTTTTACCATTTACAAGCACTTCAAATCCTTGTAATCTTCTAAGCCAGCCATCTGCATAACCAATTGCAACGGTCGCAATCCATTCTTCAGTTTTCGTTCGATAAGTGACGTTATAACTAATTCCATCCCCTTTAATCACCTGTTTAATATGAGCAACTTTCGTATGCAATGATAAAGCTGGTTCTAATTTAAACGGTAAAAAAGGGCGTATTTCTACAGATGGAGATAACCCATACATCGCAATACCAATTCGTACTGCATTAAATGTAATCCCTTGAAAACGTAGCGTTGCAGCACTATTAGCTGTATGAACAAACTTAGGATCCACTCCGAATTCTTTCAACCAACTTAACTGCTCCAAAAATGTGTTATATTGCTTATCGAAGTAAGAAGTCTCCACCTCATCTGCTGTTGCAAAATGTGTATAAACTCCTTCTAATTCTAAAAATGGTGCACCTTCTAAGCTTTTTAAAAATCCTTTTAATTCTTTACGTTCACGTATTCCAATTCTCCCCATACCACTATCGAAATTAATATGGTATTTCATCGTAGACGAACCATCCCAAAGTTTGATTGCTTCGTCCACCCATTCTTTTTGAAAAACGGTTAACGCCACATCATTTTCAGCAGCTACATTTATATCACGAGGAGGAGAAGGACCTAACACTAAAATTGGCGCAGTAATACCGGCTCTTCGAAGCACTAAAGCTTCATCTAAGAATGCAACTGCTAACCTTGTCGCCCCCGCTTCTAATGCTGTTTTAGCCACCGGTACATAATCGTGCCCATATGCATTCCCTTTAACTACGGCAAAAATTTCTACATCACTCGGGATAAATTCTTTAATATGTGTAACGTTGTTATAAATGGCATCTAAATCCACTTCCACCCAAGTGTCACGGTAAAATGGTGCTTCTTCCATAAATACACTTCCTTATACACGATATGCGAAGCTTATTCCTTTATATGCTTCTTTTATGAAATCCACCCTTCAAACTAAGAAAAGACGTGGTGCACATATATCACCACGTCTAAGAAGTTTACTTCACTTGCTTCTCTGTAACTGAACGAGCAACCATTAATAGCTCCTTCGGCTCTAAACCTTTAGACACGAGCATATATTCTACTCCATTATGCGACCACGTTAAAGAGTCTTTCGTCAATGCTCCAATTGTAAAGCCAAGGTCAACCAATTCTCCGCTCACACTTATTGCTGACGAAGCCTCTGCAACTTTTGCCTTTTCTTGTATTAAAGTAAAGGATTTCTTACTTCCAGTGTATGTGAGTATCGCACGCTTGCCACTGTCTGTCTTCAACTCTTTTTCATCTTTCAAAGTCATACCTTGCGGCGTATCACGTGGATACAAAATAGCAAATGGTTTTTCTTCTTTCGCTGTCGTTTGAACATCTACTTGCGCTCTAGACATATTTTGTTTCGTATCAAATGCACCTTTATCAAATTTCGCATCAAATTTCACTTTTGAGAAATCTACTTTCACAAGAACATTTTGATCATTATCCATTAACTTCACCGAAACTGGTGTTAAATCACTTTTCTTCAATGTAATCTCTTGCCTCGGCAACATGTTTTGATGTTGATAGTTTGTTTTTGTTTTAAAAATATAATACTTATCTGTTTTTTCAAAAGTAAGGTTTTTCTTATCCTGCAAAATATCTCTCACAAGGGATTCATATAAATAAGCCTGGCTACTATTTTGCGGCCAATCACTTTGGAAACGAAAACTCTTATTAAGCGCTGGTGTTAATACAAATACACCTTCTTCATTTCTTAAAATAATTTGGCTTTGATCTTTTTTCGCATTTTGCAAATTCACACGATAAAAGGAAGGTTCTTTATGCCATATTTCCACCTTATACTCCTGAGGCTCATTCCCTGTTTTAATAGATAATTTTGCTTCAGCTTGATAACTTTTCATTCCTTTTACTTTTGACTCTAAATCTCTCACAACATCATCTTGTTTCTTTTCCATACAACCGACCAACACAAAAACGGTTAATAAACCGACAAGAACTAAAAACAGACGCCTTTTCATCACTTCAGCCCCTTTGCCCCTATAAATGAGTGGAAGATGTGCCTTCCTTATCGCTACCACAAATATATGAGACAAAGATATAAAATATGCAGACTAGCTTGACGAGCTTTCTAAAACCACTTGAGCAACAGCAAATTCCTTACTATGACTAATTGATAAATGAACAATATGCTCTGTACTTGTAAGAAGAATTGGCTTCCCTCTATCATCATTTCTTACTTCAATATCTAAAAAACTTACTTCTTTCCCGATACCAGTGCCTACCGCCTTTGAATACGCCTCTTTTGCTGCAAACCTTCCAGCTACAAACTCTGTAAGACGGCTTCCCTTCAGCTCCTTAGCAACATTACGTTCACCTTCAGTTAAAATACGTTCCAAAAATTTAAGCTTTCCATCTAGCATTTTTTCAATTCGATTCAATTCAATAATATCGATTCCAATCCCTACAATCATTTCAAAATCCCCTTCTTCTATTTAGCTTTCTTTTTTCATATTGTAAGAATAACAGAGAATCTTTCTGATGCAAAAGGAGTGATACTCACAACATGCTAATACCATCCGTCCGCATTTCCTTACAACCAACTGTCATCGCTTTACTTCTCATACAATTATTCATGATTATGTTAGGCGACTTTTTTCTCTTTCCTATGGCAGCTTATAATGAATATATCGCTAAAGGAGAATGGTGGCGTCTCATAACTTCTCTGCTTGTACATGTAGACTTACAACATTTTCTTTCTAATAGTATTTGTTTATTCGTGCTTGGCTCTTCTATTGAAAAACAACTAGGGCATTTTTCTTTCATCATTATTTTTTTCCTTTCTGGCATCCTTGGAAATATTTCTTCTTATCTTATTATGCCTCTTGAATATATTCATGCCGGGGCATCCGGCGGTATTTTCGGATTGCTAGGTGCACAGTTATTTCTATTGTATAGTCGATATCGTTCTTCCAATCCAAGAGACATCACTATTTTTTCAATTATGATATGTATATTATTACTATTCACTTTCTTCAATCCCTCTGCCAATCCTATCAGCCATTTAACAGGATTGATCATTGGTAGTATTTGCACCCCTTTATTGATAAAGTGAAACTTTAATCAGTGGGGGGCCATCCCCCACTGATTATTAGTTGAACCAATCGGGCTTTTACGGGCAGCCCTACTCCCACCTCCCCCTCGTATTCACCAAATTTTAAGGTGGGAGTCTTACTGCCCGTTAATAGCGGGGTAAAAAAACTCGATGGCGCAGAGCTCATTTAATATAAAAGCTTGCACCATCGACAATTTCCACATCTGTTTGTTCACTTAAATCTCTCATGAGTTGAAATAAAGACTCATCCTTCTTCTTCGCTTCAATCATACAATCAATTTGCGGAACACTTCCCTTTATCTTTTTTAAAAAAGATAAAAAAGTATCTACATCAATAAAATCCGCATGCGCCCTCGGGTCTTTTCCCTCTCTAGGACTAGAAATATGCATTTTTACTGGTAACAAAGACGATTCCCACGTATGTACAACACGCACCCAATCTTCATGCCAATCTTCTCGATTATGATTCATCATATGGTGATGCAAATCAAATACAACGGGAATGTCCAGTTTTTCTCCTAAATATAATGTTTCCTCCAGCGTAAAAGTTGTATCGTCATTTTCTAACATAATCATTTCCTGAATACTTCTTGGGACATTAGACCAATTCTCTATAAAACGCTCTAATGCGAGCTCTTTATCTTTATATCCGCCACCAACATGCATTACACATCGTTGCTTATGTTCAATCCCCATGCCTTTTAACAACTTTTTATGCATTTGTAATGTCTTTACAGATTGTTTAAAAATACTCTCCTCAGGTGAATTGAGTACAACAAAATGATCTGGATGAAAATCGATACGCATATTCATACGAATTGCATATTCACCTAGCTCTTTCAGTTTTTCTTTTAAAGGACGAATATAGTTCCAGTCTAATAACTCCTCATGATTTGCCAGAGGGATGAGCTTGGAACTAAGTCGAAAGAACGATATATCATGTCCTCTATTATGCTTTAATAGTCGCAAACAGTTTTCCAAATTCGAATTGGAAATTCTTTCAAGTTTGCGAATCGCCGCTTCTCGATCATCTATTTTTTGAAACTGCGCATACGTCATCGTTTGAGATGGAGATGCGTTTTTCAAATGTACACTCATTGCAACATACCCAAGTCTTACAAGCATGTAGCACCTCATTTCTACACAAGTTATTATGTAGTATGTACAATTACAGAAATAAAAAAAGAGAATACCGGCAAAGGGCATTCTCTTTTTTATTATTAAGCTTGCGGCTTACGACTATGATGCTTTCTTTCCCCGCGTCCGTTTGAAGATCCTGGGCGACCTTGACCTTCTCCACGACGACCACGGTTGCCATCACGGCTACCTTCACGATTACGATCACGGTTACCGTCGCGATTACGACCATCACGGTTACGATCACGGTTACGACCATCGCCACCGCGTCCATCACGACTACGATTACGGTTACCATCACGGTATCCGCCTCCGTTACCACCGCGTTTTTTAGAACCGCCACCTCTTGCAACAACTGGTGGTTCTGATGTTAAAGCGATTGGAGTTGTATCCGGCTCTTTTGTCATCATTTTTAAAGCAGCAGCTACTACTGTTACAGAGTCATTCTCTTCTAACATTTCTTCTGCAATACGCTTGTAGTATGATAAGTTCTCATTTTGGATTGTGTTTTGAAGCTTTTCAGCGATTAAACGTTGTTGACCTTCTAATGCCTCGTCAAGTGTCGGTGCTTCCATACGGTCAACTTTACGTTTTGTTGTACGCTCGATATTTTTTAATTGTCCTGATTCACGTGGTGTTACAAATAACATTGCAATACCTTTTTTACCTGCACGGCCAGTACGACCGATACGGTGAACGTATGATTCTGGATCTTGTGGGATATCGAAGTTGTATACGTGTGTTACGCCTGAAATATCAAGACCACGTGCAGCAACGTCTGTTGCAACAAGAACTTCAATAGCACCTTCTTTAAATTTACGTAATACAGACATACGTTTCGCCTGTGTTAAGTCACCATGAATACCTTCTGCTGCATAACCACGTAAATTTAATGCTTCTGATAATTCATCAACACGACGCTTTGTACGACCGAATACAATCGCAAGCTCTGGAGATTGAATATCTAGTAAGCGTGTTAACACGTCAAACTTTTTCTTTTCTTGCACTTCTAAATAGAACTGCTGAATGTTTGGCATTGTTACTTCTTTTGCTTTTACTTTAATGTGTTGAGGCTCAGTCATGAAACGCTCAGCAATACGACGGATTGGATCTGGCATTGTCGCTGAGAATAGTAATGTTTGATGTGTTTCTGGCACATCTGTTAAAATCGCTTCAATATCTTCAATGAAGCCCATGTTTAACATTTCATCCGCTTCATCAAGAACAACAGTCTCAACGTTTTGTAGGCGAAGTGTTTTACGGTTAATATGATCTAAAATACGACCCGGCGTACCAACAATAATGTGTGGGTGTTTTTTTAGAGCACGAATTTGGCGGTTAATATCTTGACCACCATAAATTGGTAAAATACGAACACGTTTATGTTTACCAATTTTGTATAGCTCTTCTCCAACTTGAATTGCTAATTCACGCGTTGGCGCGATAACAATACCTTGAACTGCTTCTTTATTTGTATCCACTTTATCTAATAGTGGTAATCCGAATGCTGCTGTTTTCCCTGTACCTGTTTGTGCTTGCCCAATAATATCTTTACCTTGCAATGCATGTGGAATTGTTTCAGCTTGAATCGGCGTAGCCTCTTCAAAGCCCATACTTTCAACAGATTGCAGTAAAGACTCACTTAATCCTAATTCTCGAAATGTTGTCAATGTTACTTCTCCTTTTCTATCCTATACTTATCATTTAAAAAAAGGCGTTTTCCGAATTTGCGGAAAAGCCCTTTTCCTGAATGCTCACGTATATAAACGGGCGTATATTCTTCGCGAAAATACTTCTAAACGTTATTACACTTTATCAATTATAAGTTTTGTATGTGTAAAAAGCAAACCCAACTGTTACCTTATTTTCATATTCAGAGCTTTTTTCTTCACTTTTATTTTTTTATATTTACTGTAAGCGCTTATTATAAGTTTCTTCTATTTTCGTAACTATCATCCCTATTTATATACACCAATTATTTCAACATCGTAATTACTTCTTCTAATTTCATACCGCGAGATGCTTTTACTAATACAACATCTTTCGCGTCAACTACTGCTTGCAACTCTTTTACTAACTCCTCTTTATTATCATACGCCTTTACACGTTCATTAGGGAAATTAATTTTCGCTCCTTCAACAATTTGAGCCCCTAATTTACCATATGTGAACACATATGCGATTTTTGCTGGATCGATTAATTTACCTACTTCATAATGAAATTGTACTTCTTGATCTCCAAGCTCTAACATATCACCAAGCACAACTATTTTTTTAGCAAATCCATCTAAACCATTCATTAAGTGGAATGCCGCTTCCATAGCTGTCGGACTTGCATTATAAGCATCGTTGATAATTGTTAATCCGCTATTTGTTTTTACAATTTCCATACGCATACCTGTCATTTGAAGCGTTACTAAACCTTCTTTCATCTCTTCCCACGTTACACCAAAATGTTTCGCAATTGCCATAGAAGCAAGCGTATTATACACATTGTGTTTCCCTAATACCGGTAGATAGAATGAAATATTTTCTTCTCTATTCATTTTAAAGTGTGTCCCAGTCGCTTGTAACGTTACAGTCGTTGGATAGTAATCATTTGCTCTAGCATCACCAAACGTAACTGTTTCAGCTATTAAGTTCATTTCAGGAACACGATTCGTTAATAACGGCTCATCTCCATTATATACGAACACTCCACCTTCTTGTAATCCTGTCACAATTTCTAATTTCGCTTCAGCAATTGCCTCACGAGAGCCTAAGTCCATTAAATGCGCCTCACCAATGTTCGTAATAATAGCTGCATTTGGACGAGCTAACTTAGATAGGAATTCAATTTCCCCACGGCTTGACATTCCCATTTCTAATACAGCTACTTCTGTATTTTCTTCTAAGTTTAAAATAGTAAGAGGCAGCCCGATATGGTTATTGAAGTTTCCTTCTGTTTTTTGAACTTTAAATTTAGTCGCAAGAAGACTTGTTACAATATCTTTTGTAGATGTTTTACCGTTACTACCTGTCACACCAATCACTTTAACATCCAATTGATCGCGATAGTTTTTCGCTAACATTTGTAATGCTGATAGTGTGTCTTCTACAAAAATAACTGGAAGATTCTCAGGTGGATTTGCTACATCTTTCATCCATAATGTCGCTACAGCTCCATTTTCAACAGCTTTATCTACAAAAGCATGTCCATCGAAACGTTCACCTTGAATCGGAACATATAGATTTCCTTTTTCGATTTTTCTCGTATCAATAGACACTCCCTGTATAGTAATTCCCTCATATCGCTCTGCTAATCCCGTACCATTTATCATCTGTTCTACTTGTTTTAACGTTCGATTTATCATGAAAACACTCCTTACATAGAGGAAGCACTATTCCTGTGAATAGTGCCTCCTCCTTTTTTTGTTAGATTGTATATTTAATTTTTTGTTTTTCTTCGTGACGATCAATTGCTAAACGAATTAGCTCTTCAATTAATTCCGGATACGGTAATCCAGTATGTTGCCATAGTAGAGGGAACATACTAAACGGCGTAAATCCAGGCATCGTATTCACTTCATTAATATATACTTCTCCATCTTCCGTTAAGAAGAAATCAGCTCTTGTTAAGCCAGCACCATCTAACGATTGGAATGCAACAATCGCATCTCGTTTAATAACATTAGACTCTTCTTCTGTCATTTCAGCTGGAATAATTAACGCTGTATCACCATCGATGTATTTCGACTTATAATCATAGAAGTCTTTTTTCGGTACGATTTCACCTACAACTGAACATTTCGGCTCATCATTACCTAGTACCCCAACTTCTACTTCACGTCCAACGATATTTTCTTCTACAATAATTTTACGGTCAAATTGGAATGCCTCTTCAAATGCATTCTCAAGTTCTTCACGATTTTTACACTTATTAATACCAACACTTGAACCAAGGTTTGCTGGTTTTACGAAGCAAGGGTATCCTAATACTTCTTCTACCTTTTCATATGCTGTTTCACGATCTTTTTCCCATGCGCTACGAATGAATGATGCATATTTCGCTTGTTTCAATCCAGCTTCTGCAAAGATGTTTTTCATAACAACTTTATCCATACCAGCTGCAGATGCTAGAACACCATTTCCTACATAAGGAATGTTCATTAATTCTAATAATCCTTGAACCGTTCCATCTTCACCATTTGGTCCATGTAGTAATGGGAAAATAACGTCGATGGCATTTTCCTCAGAACCTGCAGATGGAATGATTTCTGTACTTAATGATAACGGAGAAATCGCATTTTCTGCACCGCTCATTTTTAGAACTTCAACATCTGTTACTTCACCTGCAATACGCTCACCACGAACCCATTGACCTTGTTCTGTAATATAAATTGGATGAATCTCGAATTTATCTTGATTTAATGCTTTAATAGCAGCAAGAGCCGTTTGTAGCGAAACTTGATGCTCAGCTGATTTTCCACCATATAATAAACCTAATTTAATTTTTGTCACTGAAATCACCCTAACCAATTGTTTTCATTTTTCTATTTTAGCACTTTTTATAAAAATAGGTAGTTCCTATTTGAAATAAAATGTAACTTCCACAAATAATTAAATGACACTACTTATTGGTTTTCTACACTTTTCCACTTAACTTTCTTCATAAATATATATAATTGTAACCCACTCTAGTTATGTACCTAAAATATGTAGAAATCTCCTTTTTGTGTATGTCATCTACTTATTAAGAAGATTGTTTGGTCAGTGTGCTCTTTTGCCTTTGTTCAACGAGACGATCTAAAGAAACATATACAATACCTGCAACTACACATCCTACAGCTAAAATTGTAAATAGCAAGTGGCCAAGTAATTGATCTAATAAAAAACCTCCAAGCAGTGGACCGAATGCGCTTCCTGTAATCCACTGCAAACTCGCAGCTCCCATATAAGTCCCTCTCAAATGCTCAGGAGCTAAATTTGCTACAAACGTCATCTGTACAGGCGACATAATCATCTCACCTAACGTATATATGGCATACACAAGCATGAGTGTTATTAAAATAACTGTAACATTCGCATCAAATTCCCCAAACCACTTCGGTAACCACCCTATAAAAAATAATCCAATCCCAAACAAACATGCACCATATAACATCGTCTTTCCGACAGGTTTATCTGTGGCCCATTTTGAAATGTGAAATTGGAACAACACAACTAATAATCCGTTTAGCGCCATTAAATATGGGTATGGATTGTTAGTTCCAAAAATATCCTTCATTTCATTATCAAAGTGCAGTGGCAACATGCCTTCTGTTTGAGAAAATCCCATCGAAATAATGATACCTGCTAATAAATAAATCATTAATGCCTTATCTCGCAATACAATTTTCCACACTGCTCCTGATTCCTTTTCTTTATTCTCTTCTTTATTCGTACTCTTTGGCATTGTCTCTTGAATAAGAATGAATACAAGTAATGCATAAAATAACATCGTAGACGAGGCAATAATAAACACGAGGTTCTTCGACAACATAACTACCGAAGCGCCCATTATTGGGCCAATTGCTGCACCTATATTGTGCCCCATTCGTAGTAAACCATATGCTTCTGTTCTTTTTTCTGGCGCTGTTACATCCGCAACCATCGCTGATGCAGCTGGATGAAATAACGAATTACTTAATCCTAAAAAAACAGATAAAATCGCATAAGGAATAAATCCTTCTATAAATAAAAAACCGAGCATTAATACCGCATTACTCGTCATCGAAAATATCATAATCGGCTTTCTTCCATATATATCAGCAATTCTTCCCCCTATAATTGATCCAAAGCTTGCAGCAATTGGAGAAAGCGCCATAATAACTCCAACCTGTAATAATGAATCTACCTTATCTTTTAAATATAATGCAAAAAAAGGCATCAACATCATCATTGCAATTCCATTTAACGTCTCACCAATAAATCGTATCCATACGTTACGGTCCATCTCCCTTAACTCACGCCACGTGTTTTTCATCATTCCCCCCCTTTGTTCACCACCAATTATCTTATAACACATTCAGAAAAATGTAAATTTTCAGAACAAAAATCCACCCTAACAGAATTAGGATGGATTTTTCTACTTATAAATTTGCTACATCGTCTTCGTCTTTACTATTATTTAAAGCACTATGTTTTCGGCTATATAAGAAGTAAACCGCAATACCGATAACCATCCATATACCAAAACTAATCCAAGCTGTTCCGGATAATTGAAGCATTAAGTATAAACAAAAAATTACCGTTAACGCTGGTAAAAATGGTACAAGCGGCGCCTTAAATGCTCTTGGTAAATCAGGATGAGTTCTTCTCATTACAATAACAGCAACAGCTACAAGTGCAAAGGCTGATAAAGTCCCCATATTTACAAGATGCGCCAATACATTTAAATCTATTAATCCTGAAATAAGTGCTGCAATAATTCCCGTTGTCCATGTATTTAAAAACGGTGTTTTAAATTTAGGGTGAACTTTAGCAAGACGCTTCGGCAATAATCCATCTCTACTCATTGCATACGAAACACGTACTTGCCCATACATCATAACTAACATTACTGTTGTGATCCCTGTAATTGCTCCTACCGAAATCACTCCCGCTAAACCATCTTGTCCAATAAATTGAAGTGCAAAAGCAACTGGATCTGATATATTTAGCTGACCGTATGGAACAATTCCTGTCAAAATAAGTGAAACAACAATATAAAGAACCGTACAAATTAATAAAGATGCAATAATGCCAATTGGTAAATCACGTTGTGGACGTTTCACTTCTTCTGCTGCCGTTGAAACTGCATCAAACCCTATGAATGCAAAGAACACTGTAGCAGCTCCAGCCATGACACCATCTAAGCCAAATGGCATAAAAGGCGTCCAGTTTTCAGGTTTCACATAATTAAAACCAGCAAAGATAAAAATAAGAACGACTGCTATTTTAATAAATACCATCACATTATTTACACGTGCACTTTCACGAACACCTCTAGATAAAAGAACTGTCATCACTAAAATAATTAGAACTGCAGGTAAATCAATTATTCCACCCTTTCCTGTACCAGGGGCTGAGGAGAGAATGGTAGGGATATGAATTCCAAATCCCTTTAATAAAGATTGGAAATAAGCGGACCAACCGTTTGCCACAGCAGATGTAGCAAGTAAATATTCAAGCATTAAGTCCCATCCAATTAAAAACGCGAATACTTCTCCCATCGTCGCATATGTGTACGTATACACACTGCCTGAGACAGGAACTGAGGAAGCAAATTCAGCATAACAAAATGCAGCAAAGGCACAAGCTAACGCGGCTATCGCAAACGATAATATAATAGCTGGTCCAGAATGTTTCGCTGCTACCACGCCCGTTAGAACGAAAATACCAGTTCCAACAATTGCCCCAATTCCAAGCATAGTTAAATCCAATGCGCCCAATGTTCTTGCTAACGTCTTTTGCTTACTTTCTTGCATTAATTTTGCAAGAGGCTTCTTTTGAAAAATTTGCTTCATAACATGCTCCTCCAAGTTTTAAATTTTCTGAAAATTTTTAATTCGCCTTTTTATTTTACTCATAGCACTTCCCACAGTCAATACTTTTGTCGAAATAAGTAGAAATCTTTCGGAACATACAATAATCCTTATCGTTGTTTCTATATATCTTTCCCTAACTTTTTTTGGTATTATTATACATGTCGATTCCATAAAAGAGGCATGCTCCCTTAGTGAGCATGCCTCTTTTTACCTATTTCACAGTATGTGAACCTTCTTCAATCCAGCTATACATATACTTTTCATCTTCTGTTTCATGTGCTTGTTTTACAATACGAAGCGGACGGAATGTGTCTATCATAACAGCTAGTTCAAGTGTTTCTTTCTTCCCTATACTTCCCTCTGTTTTCCCAGGATGTGGTCCATGCGGAATTCCGCTCGGATGAAGTGTAATAGAACCTTCTTCCACACCTTTCCGGCTCATAAAGTTTCCTTCTACATAGTACAGTACTTCATCACTATTCACGTTACTATGATAATATGGTGCTGGAATAGATTCTGGATGATAGTCGTATAAACGTGGTACGAAAGAGCAAATAACGAAATTGTGACCTTCGAACGTTTGATGTACTGGAGGTGGCTGATGAATACGACCTGTGATTGGTTCAAAGTCCTCTATATTAAAGACCCACGGATATAAATAGCCATCCCAACCAACAACATCTAACGGATGGTGTCCTAAAACATGTTTATGCATATATCCTCGCGACTTTGTCATTACGACAAAATCACCTTTTTCATCATACGTCTCTAATTTTTCAGGACCACGAATGTCTCTCTCACAAAACGGACTATGCTCTAACAATTGTCCGTATTCATTACGATAGCGACGCGGCGTTGTAATTTGACTATTTGCCTCTACAACAAGAAACTTAGTCTCCCCTTCATCTGGAATAACACGATAGATTGTTCCAATTGGAATCGTTACATAATCACCTTTTCGATAGTGAATCGTTCCAAACATCGTTTCAATTTTCCCTGTTCCGTAATGAACAAATAATATTTCATCGCCATCACCATTACGGTAGAAATAATCCATCTTTTCTGTTGGATTCACTACTCCAATTAATAAATCCTCATTCCCAAGCATAAAGTTTCTTCCACTTACTGCATCGCCAGTTTTTTTATTTTCTTTCGTGCGAAAATGCCGATGAGCAAGAGCTACATCTTCTTCATACTGCAACTGACAAGAATGAGATAATGCCGCATGACCTACTTCCGTTGGCATATAATAATGGTACAAAATAGATTGCGTACCAGAAAAACCTTTCGTTCCCATTACTTGTTCGCGATAGAGCGATCCATCCTTTTTACGGAATTGTACATGTCGTTTATGAGGTAGCTCCCCCATGTGACGATAAAACATGCCCATCACCTGCTTCCATTTCTTTTTTGACCGTATTACGTAATGTACCTAAACCAGTAATCGTAAGTTCTACAACATCTCCATCTTGCAGCCACTCTTCCGTGCCCAGTTCTAAAATACAACCTGTTCCTATTGTCCCAGAACCAATCACATCGCCTGGATATAACGTAACGTCTTCTGAAGCACGTTCAATCATTTCAGCAAATGTATAGTAAATGTCTTGGAAGTTCCCCTTTGATAATAGCTTTCCATTCACATGAGCAGTCATCTCTAACTCATGACGATCACCGTTACGATAAACATCTAGTTCCTCTTTCGTAACAAGCTGTGCTCCTAATGAAGTCGCAAAATCTTTTCCTTTTGCCGGGCCGAGTCCTACCTTCATTTCTGTCGCTTGTAAGTCCCTTGCACTCCAGTCATTCATAATACAATAACCAAAAATGTATTCCTCTGCTTGCTCACGAGAAATATTTCTTCCTTCTTTCCCAATTACGCAAGCAATCTCTAACTCATAATCAAGTTTTTTAGATTTCTTCGGACTGATTACAAAATCATCCGGACCAATTACAGCACGATGGTTCGTAAAATAAAAAACCGGGAAATCGTACCATTCAGGTACAACATCTAACCCTCTTCGGCCACGAGCTGTTTTTACATGCTGTTCAAACGCGTAAAAATCCCGAATACTACTCGGATTAGGAATTGCCGCCGCTAATTGTACTTCCTCTAAGGAATATATCCCCTTTTCCGGATTCTTAATATTACGTAATACTTCTACATACTCATCCGCTTTCTCTAAAAAGGCGAACATAGAAGAAGGTAATTTCCCATCACTAGCAAGATTTATATCAATTACTTTGTCACCTTCAAGCCATCCAGCTCGCATTTCTTTCGAAGGAAGACGAAATGTAACAAATTTCATCATGATTCCTCCCTATGAAAATGAAATTTCCACCAACAAAAGAATTTTTGCTGGTGGATATCAATTTTATAAATTTCCGCGACGCTCTTGTTCTCTTTCAATCGATTCGAATAATGCTTTAAAGTTTCCTTCTCCAAATCCGCGAGAACCTTTACGTTGAATGATTTCAATAAATAGAGTTGGACGATCTACAATTGGTTTCGTAAAGATTTGTAGTAAATAACCTTCATCATCGCGATCTACTAAAATCTTTAATTCTTTTAACCTATCAATTTCTTCATCAATTTTCCCAACTCGTGCAGTTAACTCATCATAATAAGTATCTGGTGTATCTAAAAACTCCACACCATTTTCACGAAGCGCTTCTACTGTTTTAACAATGTCATTCGTTAATAAAGCAAGATGTTGTACACCTGCTCCATTGTAGAACTCTAAATATTCTTGAATTTGTGATTTTCTCTTTCCATCTGCTGGCTCATTAATAGGGAACTTAATACGACTTCCATTTGTCATAACTTTCGACATTAGCGCTGAATACTCTGTACTAATATCATCATCATCAAAATGGATCATTTGTTTAAAGCCCATAACGTTCTCGTAATAACTAACCCACTCTTCCATTTTTTCAACATTACCAACTACATGGTCTACAGCAATTAAACCTGACTCTTCAAATGGAATATCAAACTCTGCCTTTTGGAATCCTGGCATAAATGTTCCTTTATAATTTTTACGCTCTACAAGCGTGTGAATTGTATCACCATACGTACCAATAACTGCTTTTTTCAATGTACCGTTCTCGTCTGTTAACTCTACAGGTGGAGCAATTGCGACGGCACCACGTTTCACAGCTTCTGAGTATGCTTTATCAACATCGTCAACAAGTAATGCCACATCTTTTACACCATCACCATGAGTCTTTACAAACTCTGCAATACGATTGTCGCTACTTAAAGCTCCAGACACAACGAAACGCATATTTTTTTGCACAAGAACATAAGATACTTTTTCACGGTTACCAGTTTCCAATCCAGAGTAAGCCACAATTTTGAACCCGAATGCTCTCGCAAGGTAATAACTTGATTGCTTTGCATTTCCTACGTAAAATTCCAAATGATCTACATCACGTACTGGAAAAAAGTCCTCCATTTGTGCAGCTAGCGTATCCATAGATTTTTGTTTCATAAAATCCTCATCCCCCTGTAAATAGATTAAATGGTTCATACTTAAAACCAACCGAAAACGCTTCCAACATCAATTAATAGAAATTAGTTAGCAAGCTAACAAATTCTGACTTTTAAAATTTTCTATCTTTTCTGTCAAATTCCTCTTTTTTTCTTACATATAAAATTCGACTTTTTTCTCTTTAAAATAAAGAAGGGCTATTTATACTTGAAGGGATATATAGAAGAAAAATAAAAAAGACCCCAACATATTAATTACTTACTAATACGCTAGAGTCTTTATTTTTTTTGAATAATTGTATTTATATGCCTCATACTAATACTTTTGCAAGAAATAGAATCAATGATGTTAATACTACCGCTCCACCTAATGATCCTAATAAATCTGTTTTTGTTACTTGTAACACTTGTTCACTGTTCATATTCCTCATTCTCCTTTCGTTTTATAGGATTTAAAACTTCTATTACACTAATACACTTGATAGAAATACGATTAATGCTGTTAATACTACTGCTCCACTTGCTGATCCTACGAAGTCACCTTTTGTTACTTGTAATACTTGCTCTTTCATATTTTTCATTCTCCCTTCTCTTCTTTTATTACAAAACTTTTATTATACTAACACGCTTGATAGAAATACGATTAATGCTGTTAATACTACCGCTCCACTTGCTGATCCTACGAAGTCACCTTTTGTTACTTGTAATACTTGCTCTTTCATATTTTTCATTCTCCCTTCTCTTCTTTTATTACAAAACTTTTATTATACTAACACGCTTGATAAAAATACGATTAATGCTGTTAATACTACCGCTCCACTTGCTGATCCTACGAAATCACCCTTTGTTACTTGTAATACTTGCTCTTTCATTTTGCATTCTCCTCTCTTTTTCTTTTTTACAAAACTTCTATTATACTAATACGCTTGATAGAAATACGATTAACGCTGTTAATACTACTGCTCCACTTGCTGATCCTACGAAGTCACCTTTTGTTACTTGTAATACTTGCTCTTTCATCTTATGTATCCTCCTTTTTAATCAGTTATCTATATGTAATTTCTAAGAAATGTTTATTTCACAGTTTTTATATTAGCGTTACATTAAATTTAATAACGTAACGTTTGTAACATTAATGTAACATAACTATTATTACCTTGCAATATAATTACGTAAATTTTATTACACTTTTTTTACGTTTTTTTATAAACATCCTCAAAAACCTTGATTTAATGCATTTTCTACTAATTTCATGTTTGTAACATTCATGTAATATTACAGTCATATAACGAAATATCCCCATACCTACCTCTACTTTTGTTACAAAGTAAGATAAATCTTTCATTAATAAAATGGAATCTATCAAATTCTTACTGATAGTTCATGAGAGATAAAATACAATCTTTCCAAGATAAGTTTATATGTTTCCTCTATATAACTATGTATAATAAAAACAAAGAGGTGGTCATTTTGAAATTAATCGCATTAGATATGGATGGTACACTACTATCATCTAATCTTGAAATCTCCAAAGAGAACTTACAAGCTATCCAAACTGCAAAAGAGGCTGGTCATATTGTCATGATTTGTTCTGGCCGTGCAAAAGAGGATGCTTTGAAATTATTGGAAGAGTATAAACTATCTCTTCCAGTTGGAGCGAGCAATGGGGCAATTGTTTATGTGGATGGAAAAGTAATTAACTCGCGTTGTTTACAAAACGATAAAGTATACAAGCTTGCAAAATTACTAGAATCTGAGGGTTTTCCCTATAAACTATATACGAATAAAGGAGTTTATTCTCCATATACATGGCAAGATCAAGTCATGCAAGCGTTCGAAGAAAACAAGCATGCACTAGATGTTACACTTGAGGAACTTGAAAGAATTACAGAAAAACAAAAGAAATCAAACTTAATTACTGATTTCCAAAAGATTGAAGATGTTGTAAATAATCCAGAATTAGAAATATCTAAATTCTTCATTTTGACATTTAATGCAGGGCATCGCGCACAGCTATTAAGTATGTTACAAGAAGACACTGATATTATGGTTACAGCATCTGCTCCTACTAATTTAGAAATTATGGATAAGAATGGACATAAAGGAAATGGACTGAAACAAATGGCAGCCCATTTTAATATACCAATTGAAGATACAGTTGCTATCGGTGACAATTTTAACGATGTACCCATGTTACAAGTAGCTGGTTTATCAGTTGCAATGGGAAACGCTGAAGAAGATGTAAAAAAACTATGTGATGTTGTAACATTAACAAACAATGAACATGGTGTTGCTCATGCAATCGAGCAATTTGTATTAAAACAAACTTCATCTAGTAAATAAAAAAAGGACTCTTTCAACCTCTGAAAGAGTCCTTCTCTTTTATACATGATGACAAGCAACAAAGTGCTCTGCACCAGCATGACGAAATTCTGGTACTGTTTTTTTACAAACATCCGTTGCAAATGGGCAACGTGTATGAAAACGACAACCTGAAGGTGGATTTGCTGGACTTGGAATATCCCCTTCTAGTATAATTCGTTCTCGCTTTACTGTTGGATCTGGTATTGGAACAGCTGATAATAACGCTTTCGTATAAGGATGTAGCGGATTGGTAAATAACTCATCACGCGGTGCTGTCTCCACAATCGTACCTAAATACATAATTCCAATCTTCGTACATAAATGCTCTACCACGCTTAAATCATGTGAAATGAACAAATAAGATAGTCCCTTTTTCTCCTGTAACTCACTAAATAAATTAATGATCTGTGCTTGAATAGATACATCTAGTGCTGCCACAGGTTCGTCAGCTACAATAAATTCTGGGTTTAATACCATAGCTCTTGCGATAACGATACGTTGACGTTGTCCACCCGAAAATTCATGAGGGTACCGGTCAATATGATATGGGGCTAAGCCACATAATTCTAATACTTCTGTCACTTTTTCACGAACATTTTCTTTCGTCGCTAATCCGTGAGCTAACATCGGTTCACCAAGCGCTTCCCCAATTCTCATTCTCGGATTTAATGAGCTAAATGGATCTTGGAAGACCAGTTGCATATTAGGACGATGTTTTCTCAATTCTTCCTTAGATAAAGAGTGAACATCTTGCCCTTTAAACCTCACTTCCCCTTCCGTTTTTTGGACGAGACGTAAAATTGTTTTTCCTATCGTTGTTTTTCCGCTTCCCGATTCACCAACGAGGCCGAATACTTCGCCTTTATTAATAGTAAAACTTACCCCATCAACTGCTTTTACATGTCCAACCGTTCTACTAAATATGCCGCCTTTAATTGGAAAATATGTTTTTAAGTTTTTTACTTCTAATAATGGTTCACTCATTGTCCCGCACGCTCCTCATATAACCAGCAAGCTACTTTATGATTTTCATCATGTACATTCAAATTTGGTGCTTCTTCTTTACATACTTCCATACAATGCTCACAACGACCGCTAAAGTAGCAAAACTCATCCAAACCAACTAAATTAGGAACTTGCCCTGGAATAGAATATAGTTTATCTATTCGTTTTCCCATCACTGGTTTTGATTTCAACAATCCTTTCGTATATGGGTGTTTCGGATTTTGGAATATCTCTAGTACCGGTGCTTCTTCAATAACTTTCCCGCCATACATAACGACAACGTAATCAGCCATTTCTGCTACAACGCCTAAATCATGTGTAATTAATAAAATGGATGTTTTAAATTCCTTTTTTATTTGCCTTAATAAATCTAATATTTGAGCTTGAATCGTAACATCAAGAGCCGTTGTCGGTTCATCAGCAATTAATAACTTAGGATTACAACTAAGTGCAACAGCAATCATAATACGTTGTAACATACCACCGCTCAGTTCGTGTGGATAAGAATGGACGATTTTATCCGCACGAGCTATGTCGACTTTACGAATTAACTCAATTGCCTTCTTATATGCTTCATTTTTACTAAGCAGTTCATGCTCCCTTAACGTCTCTACAATTTGTTCTCCTACAGTAAAAACTGGATTTAGCGATGTCATCGGTTCTTGGAAAATCATCGCAATATCATTCCCTCGTAAACTACGAAGCTCTTTCTCTTTCATTTCTAAAAGACTTTTTCCTTCATATAAAATATCCCCACCTACTACACTGCCTGATTCAGCAATAAGTCCCATAATAGATAAAGCTGTTACACTTTTCCCGCAACCCGATTCACCTACAACACAAACCGTTTCCCCTTCTCGAACAGCAAAACTAACATGGTTTACAGCCTTTACTGTCCCTTCCTCCGTTTGGAAATGTGTTTGTAAATCTTTCAGCTCTACTACCGCTTTACTCATATTCCCTCACCTACCGTCTCATCTTTGGATCTAACGCATCACGAAGTGCATCACCAAGTAAATTAATGGATACAACTGTTATAAAGATTGCAAAACCAGGCGGAATCCATAACCATGGGCGCTTTTGGAAATCAAGTAATGAGTTAGCTGCGCTAATCATATTCCCCCATGATGGTGTAGGTGGAACGACGCCGAGACCTAAATAGCTTAGTGCAGACTCCCCTAAAATGGAACCTGCAACGCCTAATGTGGATACAACAATTAATATTGGTAAAACATTAGGAATTAAGTGATAGATAATTTTTCGGTAATCTTTTATCCCTAACACATCAGCAGCTTGCATAAACGCTTGCTCTCTAAGTGATAAAATTTGACCTCTTACAAGACGCGCAAGCCCCGGCCAACCTACTAAACTTAAAATAATCATAATGACATATAGACGATAATCAGATGGTACTTTCCACTCTGATAAAATCGCACCCATTATAATAAGTAACGGTAATCCTGGCATCGACATTAAAATATCCGCAAGACGCATAATAATATTATCAACGATACCACGATAAAACCCTGCAATAGCTCCTAATACAGCTCCTAATATCACTGATAAAACCATGGAGGCTAGACCAATTGTTAATGAAATGCGTCCGGCTTGCATAAGCCTCGTTAAAATATCTCTTCCCAACTGATCTGTACCGAGCCAATGCGAAAAACTAGGTGGTTTATTAATTAATGTAACTTGTATTTTTCCTGATGCATATGGCGAGAAAAATGGTCCTATAAAACAAAATAAAAACATAAAAATTAATGCATACAATCCTACTAGTGCCATCTTATTTTTCTTTATCTTTTTAAGAGCTTGTCGCCACGGTGATGATTCATTTTTTCTTCTCTTTTTCTCCTTTTTTTCTGTAATCACTGTAATAGTTTCCATCCCATTCCCCTCCTTACTTCAACCGAATACGTGGATCAACAACTGCATATACAATGTCCGCGAAAAAGTTTGACACGATTGTTAAACAAGAAAGAAACATTGTAAATGCCATCAATACTGTGTAATCCCTAAAATTAAGTGCTTCTAATTGAATACTACCAATTCCTGGCCAATTAAAGATTTGTTCAATAATAATCGCTCCTGAAAATAAACCTGGTAATTCAAATGCTAATAAAGTAATCGCCGGTAAAATCGCATTTTTTAATGCATGCTTATAAATAACGGTCTTCTCTTTTAAACCTTTTGCTCGCGCCGTCCGTATGTAATCTTGTCTTACAACCTCTAACATACTCGTTCTAAAGTAGCGCGTTAATGAACCCACACCAAGAAGGGTCAAAATAAATACTGGTAAGACCATATGCTTTGCTACCTCTATTACATAAGCAAACCCTGTTGAATTACTACCAACATCAATCATTCCACCGATCGGCAATAACTTAAGGTCAACTGCAAACACCTTAATTAGAAATAGACCAATAAAGAATGAAGGGAATGACATTGCTGCAAAAATACCAATTGTTACAAGCTTATCGAATAAAGAGTGTTGTTTTGTCGCTGAAAATACACCGATAATAAGTGCAATTAGCCAAATAAAAAACAATGCAACAATTGCTACAATAAAAGAGTTCCAAATAAATTTATTTAATAATGATGTTACAGGTTCTTGATATTGAAGCGAAAAACCAAAGTCTCCTTGTAACGCATTACCTAGCCAGTGAAAATAGCGTTCAACAATTGGCTTATTTAATCCGTACAATTCCCGAAGCTCTTCCGCCCTTTGCGGTGTAATCTTAGGATTCGAATCAATATAATCCCCCGGAAGAAGTGCGAACAGGAAAAAGATAATAATTGACGTTCCAAATAGTGTAGGAATCATTTGTAATAACCTACGAACGATGTACGTTTTCACCCTTTTTCTCTCCAATCTTATGCTTAAAATAGAAGAACATTTTTTCGAATCAGCACATTACTAGCCGAATGAAAAAATGCCTCCTACTTATACATTCTTCTTATTATTTTTCAATAGATAATACTGGTGAATTAGAACTAATACTGTCGTACTTCTCAGGATCAATCCCTTTAATGTTTCCATTGTAAGCTGTGATGATTCTGCGATAATTTAATAAAATTACTGGTGGATCATCACTTAGTTCTTTATATAGTTCTTTATAAATTGGTTTACGTTTCTCAATATCGACTGTACCAATACCTTTTTTAATTAATTCATCTACTTTTTCATTCTTATATCCTAAACTATTACCATCACCTTCAGAAAGATAGCTACTAACCGGTTCACTTGGATCAGTAGTAATCGGTGTAGATACTGAGGCTAAATCATAATCTCCTTTATTTACCTTCGAAAGCATTGTATTAAAATCCATAAACTCTGGATTAAAATCAACACCTAATTCTTTATAATTTTCTTTTGCTATCGGAATAAATAAATCGCCATCTTTTGCTGAGCTTGCACCATAATATATTAGTTTAAGTTTTTGACCATCTTTTTCACGAATTCCATCTGAACCAGCTTTCCATCCTGCCTCATCTAGTAACTTCTTCGCCTTATCTAAATTATATTCATACTTATTGATGCCCTCTTCTGTATACGCCCAAGATGTTGGATGAATTGGAACGTTAGCTACTGTACCGTATCCTTTAAGAGCTGTATCTACATATTTTTTGCGATCTAATCCATAAATAAGAGCTTGACGAACTTTCTTATCTTTTAAATACGGTTTCTTACTATTCATTCTTATATAACTAAATGATGCTGCTGTCTCTATTTCAACATTTGCAAACTGCAAACTCTTCACCTGTTCTAAAATTTCATCCCCATACCCAACTCCTGTATAATCTATCTCACCCGTTTGGAATAATTGGAATTTTGTATCCGGTGATGTAATTTTATAAATAAAGTTTTTGATTTTCGGTTTACCTGCATAATAATTTTCATTTGCTGTAAAACGAACTTCCTGTCCTGGGATATATTTTTCAAACTTATATGGTCCCGCAGCTATCGGTTTCCCATATAACTCTTTTAAATAATCTAAACTAGTATTTTGCTTATATTCTTTTCCATAATAAGCTTTTGATAACACTGGACCACCTAAAGCAATTAGCGCTTGTGAGTTAACCTTTTCAGTCGTAACTTTAATTGTTTGTGGATCAACAACTTGAATTCCTTCAATAGACGTCGCTTTTCCTTCTTTATATTCCTTACCACCTTTAATTGCATATTGTGAAATATCATCGCCGCCTTCATACGCTTTATCATGTAGAAGTGATAATGTAAATGCTACATCGTCAGCAGTCAATGGCGATCCATCACTAAATTTCAAGTCTTTGCGTAAATGAAATGTATATGTTAATTGGTCTGAAGAGACATCCCATTTCTCAGCAAGATCTGGTATCGGTTTTCCTTGTTTATCTGTTGTAACAAGAGAAGCAAAGATAACTGATGTCACATTGCCATCCCAACCATTCTCTTGAAAGTAAGGCAAGAAAACTCCTCCAGGTTTTGAGATACCAGAAATAAAGGTATCTTTTCTATTCTTCGCCTTATCAGGTTCTTTCGTCTTATCTGTAGCAGCGATCTTTTCAATTTTTATATTTTTTAAATCTTGCTGTTTAACCGGTTCTGTAGAAGCCGTATCCTCCTGTCCCCCACAAGCAGATAACACAAGCGAACTACTCAGTAATACCGAAAATACACCAGCCCATTTTTTTGTCTTTTTCTTCATTGTCCCCACCCTAACTTTTTAATAGTTATACCCTGTGAACTTATTACCTTATGTATGCCTCCCACAGCACATTTATAGCCAATCGGAAAAGTCGGTTTTAATCGTAAAAAAATAGATGTTTTTGAGGGGTAACAATCCTATTCCGACCTTTCCGGTAGACTTTATGGTTATTAGCTTATATCTTCCGTTATATTTTGTCAATTCTTTCTAAATAAATATTTTTAGAATTTTTTAAAAATTATTATTCTATCTTTAATTTAGGTAAACTTAACAAGATACCGTTATAGTTATCTTCTTGCAATCCTTGAATGCGTGCATTATGTGCAGACACAACTTTACTATTATTTAAGAAGATTACAGGCGGATCTTCACTCAACTCCTGATACAACTTTTTATAAATCTCTTTTCGTTTTTCAATATCTAACGTTTCTAGCGCCTGCTTCGCTAATTCATCTACTTTCGGATTATGGTATCCATCATAATTTCGTTTACTTGTCGAAACAAACTCCTCAATTGTTCCACTCGGATCGTCAATCATTGGCGTGGATACCATCGCTAAATCATAATCACCTTTTATCACTTTTGAAATCATCGTATTAAAGTCCATATATTCTGGGTTAAACCCTACACCAAGCTTTTTATAATCCTCTTTCATTACTGGAATCATTACATCATTTATTTTACTTGCTGATGAGGCAAAATAACTCACTTTCAATTTTTGACCATCTTTTTCACGGATTCCATCTGAATCAGCTTTCCATCCAGCCTCATCCAATAATTTCTTTGCTTTCTCTAAGTTATACTCATATTTATTAATACCTTCTTCTGTATACGCCCAAGAAACTGGCGTAATCGGTACATTAACGAGTGAAGCATAACCTTGGAAATACGTATCAATAACCTTTTGACGCTCTAATCCGTAAATAAATGCTTGGCGGACACGCTTATCTTTAAAGTATGGTTTCTTATAATTCATTTTAATGTAGCCGTAAGAACTTCCTGTATACACATTAATATTAGCAAAACCTAAATCTTTTAATTGTTCAACCGTCTCCACGTTTGTAGTAAAACCATCATAATCTACTTCTCCTGCTTGAAATTGCTGCAATTTCGTATCACCTTTTGTAATTTTATAAATAAAGTGCTCAATCTTCGGCTTTCCTTCAAAATAATTTTCATTAGCTACAAATCTAACCTCTTGACCAGGAATGTATTTATCTAACTTATAAGCTCCTGCTCCCACCGGTTTTCCATACAACTCTTTTAAATATTCCAGGTGCCCTTGTTTATACTCTTTCCCGTAATAAGCTTTAGATATAACTTCTCCACCGATGAATGATAGTGTTTGAGCATTTACCTTTTCAGTCGTAATCGTAATTGTTTTCGGATCAATGACTTGAATTCCCTCAATAGAGGTTGCCTTTCCTTCTTTATATGCTTGCCCACCTTTTATGGCTGTTTGACTTATATCAGTCGCTCCACTATAAGTTGGATCGTGTAATAGCGTTAATGTAAATGCTACATCATCTGCAGTTAACGGTGAACCATCACTAAACTTTAAATCATCTTTCAAATGGAATGTGTATGTAAGCTGATCCTCTGAAATATCCCACTTCTTCGCCAAAATAGGAATTGGTTTCCCTTCCTTATCGAGTCCAACAAGAGGAGCAAATATAGCTTGCGTTATATTACCATCCCAGCCATTCTCCATAAAGTGCGGAAGGAATATCCCCCCAGGACTCGGCATTCCAACTACAAAAGTATCTTTTCTCTCTTTTACTTTCGTAGGACTTTTTGATTTATCGCTTGCCTTAATAAATTCATCTTTTACTTTTGGTACATTCCCGGCTTCATTTGTACTCGCTTCCTCTTGACCACATCCGGCTAGCAATACTGATACACTAAGAAATGTAGCAATTGCCCCTTTAAAAGCATTTTTCATTGCACGCTCACCTTTACCTTCCTAATTTTTAACGATATAGAAACACAGCCTCCTTCCTGTAACTATCTTTATTTTTCCTATAAAAATAGTATGAATTAATTTCAAGATTATTCCTTTCCTTGAAACATGTCAATTGTTCTCTTTTATTTCGTATGAAAAAACTTAAAAATTCACTTCTATTCGTTCCGTATGAAACATATAATACTAATAACCAATTAACAAAAAGGGGGCGAAAACATGGACAACCTATTCCAGTACGTCCTGCACTACTTATTATTAACAATTATGATAGTCGGGGCGCTATTACTATTCCCATTCTTCCCAAAGTTCGTCCTCTTTTTAGCTTTTTTTATTATGCTCGGGATCGCTATTATCATTTCAGCAAAAGAAGATACGACACAAAAAGAAAACAGAGTTCAGCGCGTAAAGCTGTAACTCTGTTTTTATTTCCAATAATGAGTCTCTGTTTCACATACCTATGTCTCGGGAAATAATTAATCGATGCAAAAATCTCCTAATACCATTTATGTTTTAAAATTTATACAAATTGCGGAACAAAGATTTATAAAATGTACTGTTTCACGTGAAACACATATTTTCTTTTTCTCTTACAGTAAAATATCGATATAAAAAAGCGAATTCCTTCAGCACAACTGAAAGGAATTCGCTTTCTACTTTTCACTCCACAATATTCTCTAACTCATTATATAACTCCGCTCGTAACAACTCTTTCTTCGTTTTTTCCTCATACAATTGTTCAAGCATTTCAACATCAACTACTTGTTCCATCTTACACTCAAGTGTATATATATCTTCTTCTACATGCATTAACTCTGTTTCAATCTCTTCAACATTCCTAAATTCTTTCTTTTTTACAGGAGCTGTTTCCATACCTTTTCTTCCTTGGTGCTTCTGCTTTGTTACTTGTTTCTCGAGCTTTTCTTCCCACTTTTGGCGAGCCCATGCATAGTTCCCTGCAAACTCGAATAATTTACGCTCATCAATCCAATACGTCTTTTCAAATAACTTATTTAAAAAATAACGATCATGTGAAACAGCTAAAATCGTTCCATTATATTGTTCAAGAGCTTCCTCTAAAACTTCCCTTGATTCAATGTCGAGATGATTTGTCGGCTCATCTAAAATTAAAAAATTGATATCTTGATACATAAGTTGCGCAAGTCTTAATCTCATTTTTTCTCCACCGCTCAGTTGCGTTACTTTCTTAAACACCGCTGGACCATAAAATAAAAACTTAGCTAATATATGTCTCGCTTCTCCCTCTGTTACAGCTACATATTCTCTGAAAGCCTCTAATACATTACTCTTCATATTTCCGTACGCATGCTGTGATAAATAACCGATTTTCACACTACTACCAATTCGAATTTCTCCAGCGTCTGGTTCTATTTCTTCTAATAATAATTTTAGTAGCGTTGTCTTTCCTGTACCATTACGACCAACGATGGCCGCACGCTCTTGAAAACGAACATGTAAATTCACTTCGTTAAATAAGGGGTGGTCAGCAAATCCTTTACTCACTTCTTTCATTACAACAACATCTTTCCCACTTCTCTCTTGCCCTTCAAACTGAAGTCCCATTTGTTTTCGCTCTAAAATAGGTTTCTTTAGTTTTTCCATACGCTCGAGTGCACGTTCCATACTTCTCGCTCTCTTATGCAATCCTTCATTCGGAGGATTCGCCTGATTTGCCCATTCACGTAGTCGCTTAATTGCTTCTTTCATTTTCTTTATTTTCTTTTGCTGTTCTTGATAAGCTTGAAACTCCTGAAGCAACCGTTCTTCCTTTTCCTCAACAAACTGAGAATAGTTTGTATGATACACGTGAATCTCTCCATCTTCTAAATCAAAAATCTTCGTTACAACTTCATCAAGGAAATAACGATCATGTGAAATGACCATAACCGTTCCATTGTATTCTTTCAAAAATTGCTCTAACCATTCTACCGCAAATAAATCTAAATGATTGGTTGGCTCATCTAATAAAAGTAAATCTGGTTTCTGCAACAGCATGTATGCAAGGCTTACTTTTGTTTGCTCCCCACCACTTAACTCCAGAAATGATCGAGGGAATAGTTCTGTCACCTGTAAACCATTTGCCACCTTCATAATGTTCGCTTCGATTTCATAACCACCAAGAAACGCAAACTTTTCTTGGATGATTCCGTATCTCTCCATTAATTTTTGTAAAACAGAAGATTCCTGTTCTTCCGCCATATGTTTTTCTAAAGCACGCATTTCTCTTTCTAATTCCTTTTCTATTTTAAAAGCGGAACTCAATACTTCATATACAGTCATACTCTCATCAAATTTCGGAATTTGTGCTACATGACCAATACGTGTACCTTTCTTCATATGAATGGCCCCTGCATCCAAACTTTCCATTCCAGTTAGAAGCTGAAAGATTGTTGTTTTCCCACTACCGTTACGACCAACTAATCCAACACGTTCACCATTCTTTATTTCAAGCGATATATTTTCAAATATGATGTTTCCACCAAAAGATTTCGTTACATTATTTACACTACAAATTGTCATTTTCCGTACTCCTTTCAATATAAAAAACCACGGAAAAGAAACATTCCCCATGGTTTTCGGCATAGAAAAAGGAAGCTAAATAGCTCCCTTTTCACACGTTTATTAAAAAATGGGTGAAGAGATTTCTATCGTTCAATAGCTACTATGCAATTGTTAAAAAAGGACAGACGTATCCCGTTAACAACTACATCATGAAAAATCGCACGACAAAAATAGATAAAATCTAAAAATTTGGCACGTGCAGCTAAAGAACGTTTCATCTCATTCACCTCTTTCGTACGGAATTTAATACTTACTTCTTTATTATACTTTCCCATTTCATGTTTGAATAGTCATTTTTCTGAAAATAATGAAGATAGACTAAACATTTCGATAAGTGACATCAAATCTTACAAAACTGTTATGTTCACGTAATGGAAAGCGATAGTACGAAAAGGTGCCTCCCTATACAATAAAGATGTAAACAAAATAGACAACAAAAGGAGGAAACAATCATGATGAAAGAAATCGTAAAAGCAATCTTTGAGGTATTAGTGAACGGACAAGCAGTTGTAAAAGAATTAAACGAACTATAAAAAGGAGTGAAAGAATATGATGAACATGGTAAAAATGATTTTACACGCTTTAGTTGATGCGAAAGCAGTTAGCCAAGAATTAAACCAACAATAAAAAAGGGGTAAATGAATATGAAGAAAGCCATTATTGTAATCGCAAGTACAGCAATTGCCTTTTACACAATAAAAAATAGAAAAAAGAAACACAATAAAAACGATTTATATTATCCATACACATTATTAAAGAAAAAATAAAAGACAAGGTACCCTATCTTAATGAGGATATCTTGTCTTTTATTTTTCTCATTCCTTTTAAAGGATTTCCTTCCCCTTGTCCCGAATGTATTAAGCGGGATTTTTTACACATATTTTAAAGGGGCATATATACAAATGGATACACAACAACTATACTTTTTAAACGATATCGGCAAACAAAAACCAGAAAGCATCCGGAATAGAAGCGCGGCATGTCCTTTTTGTGACAGAGAAAATTTAACGGATATTTTAGCAACTGAGGAATCAATTATTTGGCTAAAAAATAAATTTCCTACATTAAAAGATACATTTCAAACGGTGCTAATCGAAACAGATAATTGTGAAGACCATATTGCGACATATACAGAAGAACATATGAGATCGCTAATTCGTTTCTCCATTAAACATTGGTTAGATTTACAGAAAAATGAAGAATTCACATCTGTGATTTTATACAAAAATCATGGTCCATTCTCAGGTGGAAGTTTGCATCATGCACACATGCAGATTATTGGAATGAAATATGTAGACTACCTCGATAACGTAGAACAGGACAACTTCCAAGGAGTAATTGTACAAAAAAACGAACACATTGAACTCAATATTTCAGATCGTCCTATTATCGGTTTTACTGAATTTAATATCATCATTGAAGATATTGGATGCATAGATGAACTAGCAAATTACATTCAGCAAACTGTACGTTACATACTGACAGATTTCCATAAAGGATGTAGTAGTTATAACTTATTCTTCTATTACTTAAACGGAAAAATCATTTGTAAAGTTGTTCCTAGGTTTGTCGTTTCACCGTTGTATGTAGGATATAAAATACCGCAAGTTTCTACAAAACTAGAAGAGGTTAAAATACAACTAGCGCGGTATTTCATGCGAGAAAAGGATGAATTTATTCCAAAAAAAACAGAGTAGGTATAAAAAACCTACTCTTTTATTACGCCTTTATTTCGATAGTACACATCTTCTAACCCGACGTTATACTTCATATTATTATCCGTCCACTCTGGACCCAAATTACCTGGCCATCCAGATGTATTTGCTATATATTTTAGTAATGCAAAATCAGTCAAGCCTTTTTGCACCCCGCGCTTATATCCTTTCATTAAATGCGGCATTGCAATTTGCGCATTTGTACGTGGATCTTTCAACTCTTCATCGGTTAAATGATCCGGTGCAAGTCCACCACCGCGATGCAATTGAAACAATCCGAATGAAGTTCCGTTATCTCCAACACTTCTTGGATTTAATCGACTTTCATGTTCGGCAATTGTAAGAGGTATCCATTCTGGAAGATTGACTTTCTTTGCTTCCTCTATAATAATTTGTTTCATCTGTTTTGCTTCTTCTGAGTCAACATAGTTTTCCTCATTTACTAATTTGCCCATTCCTTCAGACTTTCCTTGGAAATATAAGTACACCCCAAGAACAACTAAAAATCCTACAAAGAATTTCTTCACTACCTCTACCTCTTTCTTCGCTGAAATTTGTCCCCTTTCAGCCTTCTTCCCTTTACAATTACCCACATTCTATCATTCTCTTACCCTTTTATCATAGCAAATAACTATACAAATTATCATCATGCTTTAGACCGATTTTGTGAAAAAACAGCTGGTAAATACGTGCAAAAATGTAACTTTCATAGACTGAAACGCATTTTTTTTATATAATTGTAAACTGAATTATAAATATAAACTAGGAGAATAATAATATGAAAAAATGGTTGCTACTCTTATTTAGTTTACTACTATTAATTCCCGTCCCTATTTCCGCACAAAAAAACGAAAATCCAAAAGTCCTTATTTTATACAGTTCGAACGATGATCAAATTACAAGTGATACCCAAATACTGAATACACAAGTAGGACATTTTACTAATGACATAACAATTAGAAACTTAAAACAGTTAGCTGAAATAACTGATACATCTTCATATACACATGTTATTTACATAGGTGAAAAACAGGAAGAACTTTCTACTGAAACAAAAGAATTTCTAGAAAGTTTCTCAGGGTCACTACTAGTTTTAGGTCAAAATATAGAACAGTTATCCAATCGTTTTTCGTTTATCACACTTAAAAATGAAGATATAAACTCTGATACAATTGAATATCCAACACGTAAACTAAAGAATACATTAGAGGAAGAACGATCAATTAAACATCTTAATACGACTGGAACAATTCTTGCCCATGCTTTAAAAGGAAATAATACTTATCCATTAATTGTTCAACAAAATAATTCTTATTATGTTGCAACGTCAAATCTCTTCGACTGGATATCCCATTACATAGGTGAAATGTTATTTTCTTACTTCGAACAAAAGCCAACGAACAATAAGGTAGAGGCCTATTTACGTCTTGAGGACGTTCATCCAGCCGCAGATATAAATCAATTAAAAGAAATTGCTACATTACTAAAAGAGAAAAAGATTCCTTATATAATCACTGTCATTCCTGTATATACAGATCCAGATACAGGTAAAACACTACATTTAAAAGATAAACCCGAACTAGTCGATCTTTTACGTTCTATGCAAGATGATGGGGCAGCAATTATTATGCATGGTTATACTCACCAATTTTATGATAGTGAAACTGGTGAAGGTTTTGAATTTTGGGACGTAAAAACAGACCAACCAATTCGGCAACCGAAGCATGAAAAACCAAAAGCAAAAGATGATTTCCCTAATATAGAGGCTTATAATACATATGTAAAAAAAGGGGAAGAATTTGAAGAAAAATATACGACTGATCATATTGAAAAAGGCATTCAAGAACTTGTAGATGCCAAACTATATCCTGTCGCATTTGAGGCACCTCATTACACAATGTCTCAAAAAGGATATGAAATATTATCAAGGTACTTTTCAACTTATGTAGGACAACTACAATTAAGTGATACAACTTGGAAATCCATGCACTCTCCAGCATACAGAAGTACACCATCATTTTTACATGGCATGAAATTAATGCCTGAAACAGTTGGATTTATTGAAGAAGATAAGCCACATGCTATTGCTAAAATGAAAGCAAATGCTGTATCTGTTGCTAAATTATCCGATGGAGTTATTGGTGCATTCTATCATCCTTACTTAGGTGTGAAACCATTAAAAGAAGTACTAAAGGATTTAGAAAGCATTCCAAATATTGAATGGATTGATTTACAAAAAGAAACAAATGAAGTAAAAATGAAAGATATTCATATTACTACTAATAAAGACGGTATTCACGTTGAAAAACCAACAAGCGCAAGTGACGTAATAGATTATATAAAACAATATGGATTCTTCCTTATACTTGGTTTCTTCATCATTGTCTTTCTTTTATTATTAAGACGTGCGAAAAAATTAGAATCCTAATAAAAAACCACCAAGCAGAATGCTTGGTGGTTTTTTTAACTTAAACCAAAACGTGGCATGTTATTAATAACCCATTGATGATTTTCATAAATAAACTCGACTTCTACTTTTTCCGTTACATTATCATAATCATTATACGTTTCTACCTGCGCTTTTATTTTTCCATCCTTTAATTCGGCAGAAATAATTTTTGTAAATTTAGTTGCTGCTTTTGACCCTGGATCTCCAATAACATAGTGCATCTTCCCATTTAATTCTTTAAGGTACTTACTCTTCATATACTCTGCTACAAATGGTTTTGAGAAGTACGTAGATAGCGTAGTCTCTAAAGTGTTCTTCTTATTATAAGCAGGATTCACTAATTCCCCGTACGAAAAATCCCCTACTCGTTTTGGGTTTCCTGTTAGTGCAGCCATTTGAATACTAGTAAGTTCCTTCTGTGCATTCCATACTTTCTGTAACATAACATCATCTGCTAACTTCTTATCTTGTAGTTCATTTGATTTCTTTGTATCTAAATTCAAAATAGTTCCATTATCCGTATAAAGGTACATATCTCCTGCTACAAAATATAAATAAGATTTAGTTGGTTCAACCGCTTTATTATAAATTACTTTTTCATTTCCACCATTAAATTTCTTCTTATATACTCCATCCTTTTTTAAATAATAAAAAGTATCCCCTTTCACATTCATCTGCAAGGCATCCTTTACCAATAACTTTTCATTATTTTGTTGAACGTCTATTTCATATATGCCATGCTCAGCTTCATTTGTTTCAAAAGGTAACGAGAAGTCGACAACAGCATATAATTTTTCATTATCATATGTAGCACTAGATATTGTTGCATAATTTTCTTTTGACCAAGTTTTATTATCTTTTGTCACTTGTGTTCCACGATTTTTATTCCAATGTAGAATACTATCATCTATCGTTTGAGACCAACCAGAATTTTTAAATGCCGCTTCTTCTTCCTGTCCCGTTTTTAAATCCATTTTTACAATCCCTACAATATCAAAACCACCATGCTCTGAATATTTTTTCGGGTAAAATAAAGTTTGATCTTTTATATAAACATAATTTGTATCCTCTTTTAGCGTATCTAACTTTTTGCTAGATATATCATACTTCATTAAAGAAGATACTCCCGCATTCTTATCTTCATCCGTATGAATAAAATATACGTTTTTGTTTTTTATATTTATGTAAGAAGCATTTACACCCTCTACTACACGTTCCGAAGTCTGAAAGTGATCTTTCGTACGATAAATGCCCCCTGTATTTTGATCACCATTTACCGCGTAGTAAATCCATCCATTATTCTCTGTCATCTTCCCTTTATTCGAACTGTTTCCAACCGTATTCCCATTTTTCTCATTTTCTTTCATCTGTTTTTCAACTACTGGATCAATTTGTTCTTCTTTGTTTTCTTGTGTTGCATTTGGATTTATAACCTTTTTTTCTGCTTCACACCCAAACGCTGCAAGTGAAAGTGCACCAATCATCATTGTAATAGCTATTTTTCTATATACTTTCCCCATTTTCTCCCCTACTTCCTTCATCAAATTAAACACATCATAAATTATAGAAAATATTAGAAAAAATATCCATAATAAAAAGAATAAGAGTAACGCTCCTATCCTTCCAAATAAAATGAAAATTTAATCAGTGGGAGTCTTACTGCCCGTTAATGCGGGGTAAAATTGAATCGTATTTTCATATATCGTTTTCGTAACCTTATCAACAGACATGTTTTTTATAACACTTATTTCCTTTAGTACCTCTCTAATCATTCTCGGATGCGTCATAACACCGTCTTGAAATTCCCATGGTCCATCTGTTTCTACCATCATATATTCAAGAGGATAATACGAAACAATTTTTCTAATCTTCTCCTTATGCAAAACATCTGATGTAATAGAAATATAATAACCATTCCTCATCATCCGTTTCATTGTTGTTTCACTTCCTTTAAACCAATGAAAGTGTGCACGTGAAACTTTATATTTCTCCAGTAAATCACATACAATATCAGCGTCTTCATACACTGCATGCAATATAATTGGTAAATCATATTTACTAGCTAGTTCAACAAACCTTTGTAACACCGAAATATATGAATTGACAGCAATGCGCTCATCTTCTTTTCTTACATAATACGGCAAACCTACCTCACCAATTGCAACTATGTCCTCTACATGATCTTCAATTAATTTATAAATTTGCTCACATTCTTCTTTATGAATCAGTTGCTCCGGGTGAAAACCTATTGCTGGATGAACAAAGGGATATCGCTTTGCTAAAGATAAAGTTTCTTTACATGATTGATAATTCATAGATACTGCAATAAGCCCCTCTATCTCTTTGCTATTTTCCACATCTTTAAGTAATTTACTTTTCTCTTCATCCTTATATTGGTCAACATGTATATGACTATCAATCCACTTCATTTTTATTCCCCCATAAAAAAAACAAGAAAGGATCTCCCTTCTTGTTTTGTCATCTATATTATTTAACAATTAAGTTTGTTATGATATCAAATAATCCAATACATACTACGGCAACAGTAAAGTAGCTACAGAAATCTTTAATTGGAAACTTCACTACTTCTTCTTTACGCATCCCATTCTTCTCCCTTCTTACTATATCCCTAATTATTTTTATCTATTTGTATCTATTATGCAAAAAATATAAAAAATTTACTATCGAATTAACTTACGTAAACCTTACAATGTTGTAAGGTTTAAAAGAACAGCCCCATCTACATAACAGATGAGGCTTATTAAAAAGTAGTTGGTTTTTCATTCTTCATTAACATTATAAACAGAAAGTAATACAGTGAGACTTTCTAATTACACTATATAAAATTCGCTATCTTTTAACCATCGAATTACATTACAGAAGACTTACATGTTTGTAAGCTATGTGTAATGTAATTCGATAGTTTCCCTAACCTACATCTCGTAAAATAAAGTTAACAAGTAAGCCAAATAAGAAGAACACTCAATAACCAAATTACATTGCTAGTAGCTACTCTTCTTATACCTTTCACTCATGCTACTACAATGTACCCCCTTCCCCTTTATATAATAAAAAAGCCTTAGTCTCTAGAGACTAAGGCTTTTTTACGAACCTACAATATACCCATACCTAGTATTTTTATTTTCGACAAAAAATAGGCAGGGGTATATTTTGCTATCTCATCGATAAAAGTTTACTCTTTGCATTAATAGGAATATTTATCGCTTCAATTTCTTCAATTGCCTCGCCGTAACGTCCTTTTGCATACACCTTTAATGTTTCATCTCTCTTTAACATATGCTTAACAGTCTTCTTTATTTTTTGTTCTCTTCCACGTTCGTCAAATGCAATAAATTCATATTCATACCACTCATCGCCAATATGCTGACCAATTGTATTCACAACCGTATAGTATTCTTTCGTCTTATAAAATGGATTATATTTATCGATAACCGGTCCAAGTTTCGTAGGTAGTAACATTATTACTATGACTATCATCGCTATTATTGTAGTGATCATTTTTTTCTTCATAATAAACATTCCTCCTCTGCAGGATATATATACATCCATTTTAAAAAGAAGGAATACAATCTACTATTGAATCTCATTACATTACACTTACACTTTTGTAAGAATTAAAAAAAGGTGAACGAATTTACTCGTTCACCTTTTAGCTTGCTTTAAAGCCTCCACCGAGTACATCACGTACATCATGGATAACAACGAAAGCATCTTCATCTACTCGACTAATAACTTGCTTTAGCTTAACAAGCTCTTGTTTATTAATAACAACATATAAAACTTCTTTATTTTTACCAGTATATCCGCCGCGCCCCTCTAATACAGTGACACCGCGTGTCATGTTTTTCGTAATAGCCTCACGTATTAACTCTGGTTGATTTGAAATAATTGTAACAGCCGTTTTTGTATCCATTCCTTCTACAATGAAATCAATCACTTTCGCTCCGATAAATACCGCAACAAGTGTGTACATCGCTTTTTCCTGCCCTATTATAAATACGGAACCAGCAATTACAACGATATCAATAATAAGTACACCTTTACCGACGCTCCAACCTAAATATTGATTTGCTAACCGTGCTAAAATTGCCGATCCCCCTGATGTACCTCCAGCTTTGAACATACAGCCTAATCCGATACCGACAAATACACCAGCAAATAGTGCCGCTAATAACGTATCACTATTTACATGATACTCAATATGTTCTGTAACATATAAAAACAAGGATGTTTCTACAATCCCTAAAATTGTATAAATCATCGTTTTCTTATCAAAAAATTTATAACCAACAGCTAGTAAAATTGCATTTATAGCAAAGTTCACAATCCCCGGCGACCAATCAAATAAATAGTACGTAACAACCGTTAAACCAATAATTCCACCCTCTGATAGACGGTTTGGAATTGCAAAGTAATTAATACCAATTGCGAATAATAATGAGCCAATTGTAATTAGTGTTATTTCCTTTATACGTTGATTAACCATAGTTCATACCCTCCCCCCATTTGACATTGTATCACTATCTCCTAGAGGTTTAGTAGTTGTTTTTATTGCGCATTTCACCTCTTAAAAATTGAGATATTATGTTTAAACGAAGGGGTGATTAATTATTCATATTTGTTCTCACTGTATGGACAAATCGCTCCACATTCCCTTGCTGAATATACTTAGCTCTAACCGTTTCATGATTACAAGTAAATCCAAAATACGGACGGAAATATATGCTATCTATATGCAAATATGAGTACTCTTTAAATGTTGAAGGATAGTACGGAAATTTCCCGTAAAACAGGAGACGTCTAGTAGTGATAACAAAAATCCCATGTTGATAACATAACGTGAAATTATCCTTCTCAAAAATCCCCACCACAAAGGCTAAAATATTTTCGTCATTCCCCAAATACTTTTTTATACTTAATAAAAGTTCATTCATGCATATCCCTCCAAATACTATTCTTGAAAAGAATCCATGGATTGTTACAAGCCGGTTTAATTCCTTTATAAAGTATGAAACGCGTTTCCTGTCAAAGATATTTCAAAAAAATAATCCGTTATACACTTATGCACATAACGGATTAAAATTACACTGTAGATCGCTCCACAAGTTCATATGGAATTTCCACCTTTTCTAGTTTAAAATTCTCGTCATTGATTTGCCGGTAAAACACTTCAAAAGCCGCTTTCCCTATCCCCTTCAAATTTTGATCAATGGTTGTAAGTTGCAACACTTGCGAAATAGGTTGGTTATCTAAACCAATAATCGCTAAATCCTCAGGAACTTGAATACCCAATTTCCAAACTTCCGTCATAACCCCAATCGCAACTTCATCTCCTGCTACGATTAACGCTTCAGGGAGATTCTGCATACTTTTTAACTTATGAGCGACTCTCACACCATCTTCTAATGTAAAACATTCTGTGAAAATCCATTCTTCATTCACTTCTTCATCTATAGATTGCAATTGATGTTTATACACATCAAAACGCTTTTGACTACTCGGTCCTAGCTTTCTCCCCGTACAATAACCAATTTTTTTATAACCTTTTTCAATAAGGTGGTTCATTCCTAGCTGGAAAGCTGCCGAATGATTTGTATATACACTTGAGATGTTTGAAATATCATTATCTTCACAAGCAATGATTGTGCCGTAAGAAGCATACGGTTCTATCATTTCCCAATCATTCGCACGTGAACAAATAATAAGACCATCCAATTGTTTCGTTTTTAACATATGTAAACTTTTCATTTCTTCTTTTTTATTATAATTCGTTTGGCAAAGTAGCACCCTGTAGTTATGAGTTAACGCTCCCTCCATCATTCCCCCTACCATTGCATCGAAGCTCGGGTGATTAATGTAAGGGAGAATCACACCAACAATATTCGTCTTTCCTTTTGATAAATGAACAGCATTTGCGTTTTGTGAGTAATTCAACTTCTCAACTATCTCCATAACCGCTTTCCTTTTTTCTTCACTTACATACGGATGATCATTCAATACTCTCGAAACAGTCGTAACTGAAACTCCCGCCATCTTTGCAATATCTTTAATATTAGCCATACACTCACCTCTACTTTTAAATTAATAAATTCCATGAACATATGTCAAACCTTCTCATCATTACACCTCCATTCGTTTTTCTTACAAAAGTGTAATTTTCCTGTAAGCTAATTCGATAGTGACTCCCCGCAATATTTCATACAATTAAGTCAGAAACAGGGCAACAACTCTTCGAAAAGGAGCGGATTCATATGATGAACAAAGTGAAATCAAACAATTTTTTAAATACAATGGATATGGTATTTTCCGCTCTTATCGATGCAAAAGCTGTTGCTTCTACATTAAACAAGTAAGGAGAATGTATGATGAATAACATTACTTTCAACAAATTAGATTTTTTAGGACTAGCTAGCGGATCAGTTCTTCTTACTGCTTTTATTTACGCCGCTACGCTTGTATAACTTTTGTGTCCCCTTTCCCCTTTATTATAAATAGTAATAGAAAAGACGACCGTCTATGCCCGGTCGTCTTTTCTTACTTTTGATTTGATTGCAAAGCTTCCTTTAACTCCTCAAACTTCTCATTTAATTGATCTGTCATCATTTTCATAGCTGTTTTTCGATCTATTTGTTCTTCAGCATCAATTTGAATTGGGTCTCCAAAAATCAATTGCGCCTTTTTCCCTTTTATTAATTCTTTTACACTTGATGGGCCAATATAAGCTGCCGGTATTAATGGAACGTTAGAACGCATCGCAATTGTCACGGCACCAGCTTTTAATGAAACGTCTTCTGTTGATCTCGTTCCACTTGGGAAAATCCCTACAACTTTCCCTTCTTTTAATAAGCGTGATGGAATTTTAAGTGTACTCGGTCCTGGATTTGCACGATCTACGGGGAATGCATTTACATTTTTAAAGAACCAATTTTTGAATTTCCCTTCAAATAATTCTTTTTTGGCCATGTAATGAATTTCGGTCGGATACATCCCTGTAGCTAACATTAACACATCCATAAAGCTTGTATGTGTACATGCAACAACATACGGGCCGCCTTCTGGTAATTTTTCTCTTCCTTGCACTTCTACTTTCCCAGCTGTTTTAAATATATATTTCAACAAAAATGTAATTGGTTTATACATTTGTTTCGTTCCTTTCTGAACATCCGAAGTATAATCATTTTCTTAACACAATTATAACACTAAGTTTTAGGAGTTGGTAATAAAAATGAGTATTAATTGTTAAATTTCAATTCTTACAAAAGTGTAATTTTCTTGTAAGCTAATTCGATAGTTACTTCTTGCGATATTTCATACAATTAAGTCAGAAACAGGGCAACCATTATTCGAAAAGGAGCGGATCAATATGATGAACAAGATGAAAACGAACAATTTTTTAAATACAATGGGCATGGTATTTTCCGCTCTTATCGATGCAAAAGCTGTTGCTTCTACATTAAACAAGTAAGGAGAATGCATCATGAATAACATCACTTTTAACAAATTAGATTTTTTAGGATTAGCTAGCGGCTCTCTTCTTCTTACTGCTTTTATTTACGCTGCTACGCTTGTATAACTTTGTGTCCCCTTTCCCCTTTATATAGAAGAAGACGACCGTCTATGCCCGGTCGTCTTTTTAAATGTTTCTTTCTTTTAACTCTTTTAAAAGCTGTATCATTTCAGCTTGTTGTTTTATCTTCTTACGACCATTTCGATTAATTGCTGCAAGCTCACAAGCAACTCCAACGGCGAAGAAAAACAATAAACTTTCTAACATGTGAAATCCTCCCATTGTCTATTAAACAGCTTGACGTAATTGCTCTTCTTGTAATATTTTCTTATTTATATTTTCTTCTTTTCTCTGACAAACGTTATTGCGAATAAGTGCTGCAATAACAAGTAAAGTTCCTACAATATCAAACATTGTAATTTGATATCCTTGCATCATCATAATAACTAAAGTCGTAATAGGTACAAAGTTAATAAATAAAATACCATTAATAGATGATAAAATTTTCACACCGTAATTCCAAGCAAGTAATGCTACAATTCCCGGTAATGTCATCATAAACAATAAATCATATTTCACGACAGAAATCGTTCCCACACTCGGAATTGAAACATATCCAAGCGACGTAATAAGTACCGTTATAATTCCTGTAACAGTCGTACCGAATACACATGTCAATGTAGAGTAACGTAATGTCGACCAATCGCTATACGTTTGACCACCCATCGTATAAATAACCCAACCTACAACTCCAACAAATATACATGCTAGTGAAAACATGTTATCTTTCAATGTAAAAAAGAAACTCATATCGCCCTTTGTAATAACAAATACAGCTCCTAAAAAGGCGATAATCATGCTCGTTATCATATACTTTTTCGGTTTTACATGCTTATATCCCCATAAAATACAAATAGAAATCATCGGCATAAGTGCTTCCATAATTGAGGCTACCATGACGCCTGATTTCCCCATTAACATTTGACCTAAAAATACAAGTACATTATACACAGTAAACGCCATCGTTCCGAAAAAGACGAGTAACTTTCCTCTTCCCTCTAAACGAAATGCCCGTTTTCCCTCTTTCATTAACAACAATACAATCAGTACGATCGCCACCGCTCCATAGCGAATAAGCGAAAAGTAAAATGGATCTATGTATTCTAACGCATGATCAGCAACTGGAAACATTGCTCCCCATGACATACTTGCTATTAAACATGCGAAAGCACCTATTATTATTTGACCTCTTCTCACCACAATCCCCCACTTCTTTCTATTTGCACAAAGAGAATTGTAAAAGAAAAAATATATCACGTAAAATGATTCAAAATGATGTTAATTATCATTTATAATGATAGTTAACATCAAGGAGGATCGTATTATGGAATTAAGAGATTTACAAATCTTCCAGAGCGTTGCCGATCAAGGCAGTGTAAGCGGCGCAGCAAAGGAATTAAATTACGTACAATCAAATGTAACTGCACGTATTAAACAACTAGAAAACGAGCTAAAAACACCGCTCTTTTATCGTCATAAACGAGGCATGACTTTAACAGCTGAAGGAAGAAAAATGCTCGTTTATGTTAATAAAATTTTGCAAGATGTGGATGAGCTAAAACAAGTATTTTTAGATAGCGAAACACCCTCTGGCATATTAAAAATCGGTACTGTCGAAACAGTAAGTACATTACCTACCATTTTATCTTCTTACTATAAACGCTATCCGAATGTCGATTTATCATTACAAGCAGGTCTAACAGAAGAATTAATTAGAGAAGTACTTGATCACCAATTAGATGGTGCCTTTATATCAGGCCCTATTAAACATCCACTAATTGAACAATACGATGTTAGTACAGAAAAATTAATGCTGATAACACAAAATAAAGCTTTTCATATAGAAGAATTTACAACTACGCCTCTACTCGTTTTTAACCAAGGATGTGGATACCGTTCCAAACTAGAACGATGGCTGAAAGATGAAGGTTTGCTACCAAAAAGAATTATGGAATTTAATATATTAGAGACAATATTAAATAGTGTCGCACTTGGCCTTGGAATTACGCTCGTACCACAGTCTGCTGTCCACCATCTTTCTAAAGCTGGTAAGGTGCATTGTCATGCAATCCCTGAAAAATATGGTAGTATTTCAACGGTTTTCATACGCCGTAAAGATAGCTATATGACGAATTCAATGCGTAGTTTTTTAAAAACAATTGAAGAGCATCATCACATCAACATGCTTTAAAAGACATTCTTACACGGATGTCTTTTTTTCTTACAAAAGTGTAAGTCTTTCGTAAGCTAATTCGATAGTTGCAGGCGATCATATTTCCTATAATTAAGATATAAAGCAGGGCAACAACAATTCGAAAAGGAGCGGATACGCATGATGAACAAAATAAAATCAAACAAATTTTTAAATACAATGGGCATGGTGCTATCCGCACTTGTCGATGCAAAAGCTGTTGCAACTACATTAAACAAATAAGGAGAGATTATAATGAACAACATTACATTTAACAAATCAGACTTTATCGGGCTTGCAAGTGGAGCAACTCTTCTTACAGCTTTCATTTACACACTTGCTCAAGGTCTTGTTTAACACTTTGTTTCCCCAAACCCCTTTATATATAGAAAAAGCTGCTCGTCTTATAGACAAGCAGCTTTTTAGTTTGTCCCGCTTTAATGGGCAGTAAGACCCCCACCTCAAAATTCAGCGAAAGCAAAGAAGTTAGGTGGGGGATCAACTGCCCATAAAAGTCCGATTGGTTCAACTAATAATCAGTGGAGGATGAAGAAAACCCCCACTGATTAGAGTTTCACTTTATTTCATATATAATTTGACCTGTTTTCGTCATATCGTATCCGCCAATTGCTGTTAATTCATTATGAAATTCTTCCGATTGCAGAATGTCTTTCACGACTTCAATCAACTCTTCATTTTCTTTATTCTTCAAAATCACTAAATCATACTGTTCTTTCATGATTGGAATAAAGTCTACATTTACAATTTGCGAAAACTTTTCTGATCCTACTCCCACATCAGCTTTTCCATTTGCGACTTGCGTGGCAACACCAAGATGGTTTGATTCTTCCCATTCATATCCACTAATACGTTCTTTATTTAACTTTTGAATGCGCAATTGTTCATCGACTAACACCCTAATACCAGAGCCTTTTTCTCGATTTACAAATCGTATAGATGACTGAGATAAATCAGCCCATGTTTTTATATTTTTCGGATTTCCCTTTTGCACATAAAACCCAACGTTCCTTGCTAATAAATTAATCATCGTACATGGTTGTCCAACTAAAATACGTTTTACGTAAGGAACATTATATGTACCCGTTTCGCCATCAAACAAATGCAAGCTAACGATACTTCCTTCTCCTTGATACATTTTTACTAAGCTCGTTAAACTACCTTGATATGCTCTTAATATATTTGAACTTGGCAGGCGATTTTCTATACGTTTTGCCAACATATCTAACGTTAGTTCTTGTCCGCTAATAATACATGTATCCAAGCCTCTACTATCTTCGCTCTTTACAGGAGTACCTTGTATTTTCCCTGTTTTCATTTGCTTTATATATTGTTCTAAATCTGTTGCATCAATGCGCATCTGTCTACCAATTCTATAAGAAGGAAGTTCTCCTTTTTTAATTAGATCGTATACAGTTAATTTTGATACCTTTAATCGCTTCGCTACTTCTTCCGTTGTGTAGGAATGATGATCCATAGACGATTCCTCACTTTCTTCCTTCATTGTAACAAAGAAAAGAATATTTCTCCTATATTAAAAAACAACTATATCGTTCAAATTATATTCAATTATAACTAGTTATATCTAGTTATAATTAGTTATAATTGAATATATCAAAACGAAAGGGGATTTTTTTATGAACAAGTTTACATTACGATCCATCGGGGCGCTTATACTTTCTTTTCTTCTTATATTTAGCGTTGCATGTACAAACGGAGATAAGAAAGAGAAATCAACTGCTACAGAAGGAAAAACAGTTGAACTCACTATATCAGCAGCTGCAAGCTTACAAGATGCACTAAAAGAAATTGAAACACAATATAAAGAAAAAGAACCTGATATTAAACTTTCTTTTAACTTCGGTGCTTCTGGTGCACTTCAACAACAAATTGAACAAGGCGCGCCTGCTGATTTATTCTTCTCAGCAGCCGAAGATAAATTCCAAACTCTTGTAAAAAAAGGATTCATTAATGAAAAAGAAGGGAAAAATCTTCTTGGAAATGAACTTGTTCTAGTTATCCCAAAAGATAGTTCTCTTACGAAAATTCAAGATTTAAAAGATGAAAAAATTAAGAAAATCGCGCTTGGTACACCTGAATCAGTACCTGCGGGAAAATACGCAAAGGCTTCTCTCACGCATGAAAATCTATGGAATGACATTCAAAATAAAATCGTATTTACAAAAGATGTTCGCCAAGTGTTAACATATGTAGAAACAGGTAATGTAGATGCTGGTATTGTATACAAAACAGATGCTCTTATTTCAAACAAAGTAAAGATTGGTGAGACAGCAGCAGCTACTTCTCATGAGCCAATTCACTATCCTTTAGGTGTTATAAAAGAATCTAAGCACAAGAAAGAGGCGACTTCATTTTATGAGTATTTGCAGTCAAAAGATGCACAATCTATCTTTAAAAAATATGGATTTACAGTCCTGTCATAATTGCCATGAGCTTTGATGCTATTTTGTCACCAATCTTTCTATCTATACGAGTAGCTGCATGCGCCACCATTATCGTTACAATTTTAGGGACGATTATCGGACGGGCGTTAGCACGCTCCTCATGGAGATATAAAGTACTATTAGAAACTATTTTCTTATTACCAATGGTACTTCCACCAACTGTAATCGGCTTTTTTCTCATTATCATTTTTGGAAATAATAGTCCCATTGGAATGTGGATAGAATCAATATTTCAGCAGTCCATTATGTTCACATCTACTGCTGCTATCATCGCTTCTACAGTTGTTGCATTTCCGCTCATGTACCAATCAGCAAAAACAGGATTTTCTATTGCGAATGTACAAATTGAAGAAAGTGCTCGTGACCTTGGTGCCAGTGAATATCAAGTTTTTCTACACGTCACACTTCCGCTTGCATTTCCCGCCTTACTAAGCGGAATGATTTTGAGCTTTGTTCGTGCGCTCGGTGAGTTTGGTGCTACACTCATGTTTGCTGGGAACATTCCTGGTAAAACACAGACAATCCCAACTGCAATTTATATGGCGATTGATGCAAGTAATATGCAGCTCGCCTGGACACTTGTAGTTATCACTATTAGTATGTCACTCCTATTTCTACTATGTATTCAGCTTATTAACAAAAGAATTACTAACCCTTAAAGCAGCTTTTTCTAAGCTGCTTCTTTATTTCTTAGGAAATAAAAATATACCATCGGGAAATAACTGAATTTTACCTCTTATTAAAATATACATTTTATTTGAATTCACTTTCTAAAATAGGCAATTTCCTGTTATTATATGGAGGTGTTTCAAAAAATGAAGAAATGAAAACGCATTTATATCGTGAATTCTTCATCCTGTTTTAGCGATCGGTAATCTTCTACTCTAGTAGTGGGGCATTACCGATCGTTAGAACGATATGTAATTATATTGGTATAGAAAACCGAAGGGAGTCTTGTAATGGACATTTTATTAGCGCTTCTTCCTGCAATTGCATGGGGAAACATCTTATTAGTAAGCGTAAAAATGGGCGGTGGTGCATATAGCCAAACGGTAGGTATGACAATCGGTGCTCTATTCTTCGCAACAATTATGTATGTATTTACTCAACCAGCTTTAACAATGACAGTCTTAATTGTTGGTTTTATTTCAGGTTTATTCTGGGCATTAGGACAAGTAAACCAATTAAAAACAGTTGAAAAACTAGGTGTTTCAACTACTGTAACGATTTCTACTGGTATGCAACTTGTTGCAACTTCTATCTTTGGGGTTATCGCTTTCCGTGAGTGGACTACAACAACAACGATTATTCTGGGAACGATTGCAATCCTATTAATCGTAGTTGGTGTTGTATTCACATCACTAGATGACAAAGAAAATGCACAGCCACCAGGACAATTGAAAAAAGGACTTCTTACTTTAATTGTTTCTACTTTCGGCTACCTTGTATATGTAATTATTATTCGTTGGTATAATATCGATGGTTGGTCTGCTATTTTACCACAAGCAGTTGGTATGTTTGTTGGTGCGGTTGTATTGACATCTAAACATAAACCATTTAACAAATATGCAATCCGTAATGCTTTATCTGGTTTACTATGGGGAACTGGAAACTTATTCTTACTTCTTTCATTACCACGTGTCGGAGTAGCAACAAGCTTCCCATTATCTCAAACTGGAATCGTTATCTCAACATTCGGTGCGATTGTCTTCTTAGGTGAAAAGAAAACAAAACGTCAATTGATCTTTATTGCACTAGGTAGTGTTTTAATTATTGGCGGTGCTGTATTGTTAGGTATGACAAAAGCATAAACTTATAATCTATTAATCCCTGAAGCAGTTATGCTTCAGGGATTTTTTATTACAACTATTTTTTAAGTATAATAATTTTTATAACCTTATTTATATTAACCCTCCTCCCTCCATTTCCATCCTTTTCACAATAAGTCTTTTCTTTTTACAAAATTCTCTTAAAAATGGTATCGTTTTTTATAACATATCTCCACTAGAAAGGAATAAAGGATATGCTAACTAAACATCGAATTCTATTTATTGGTGCTGGTCGTATGGCAGAAGCTATATTTTCCGGATTACTTAAAACAAGCAAAGAATACATCGAAAAAATTATCGTTTCTAACCGCAGCAACGTAGAAAAGCTAGAACAATTACAAGGACGATATAATGTGTCTATCACAACAGATTGGAAGCAGCATGTTACATCTGTTGATACGATTGTTTTAGCAATGCCACCTTCTGCACATGAAGAATTATTAGCAGAATTATCTCCGTTACTATCGAATCAACTTGTCGTAACGGTAGCTGCTGGCATTGGTCCATCTTATTTAAAAGAAAGACTTCCCGAGGGAACACCTGTCGCTTGGATTATGCCAAATACAGCTGCTGAAATTGGAAAGTCTATCTCCTTATATACAATGGGACGATCAGTAAACGAGATGCATCAAGAAACCCTGCAACTGCTTTTAGGAGGCATTGGTACTTCGCAACTTTGCACTGAAGAAGAAGTTCATCAGCTTACTGCAGTTACTGGAAGTGCACCAGCTTTCCTTTATTACTTTGCTGAATGCTTAATTGAAGCAACAAAAAGTTATGGCGTCGATGAAGCAACCGCAAAACACCTTGTCATTCAAATGATTTCTGGATCTGCTTCTATGCTTGAACAAACGCAAGATCCGGCTAACCTCCGCGAACAAGTAACAACGCCAGGTGGTTCCACAGCTGAAGGTCTCAAAGCTTTATATGAATATAATTTTTCAGAGGCGGTTCAAAAAGCAGTAGAAGCAACAAACAAAAAAGCTAGGGGGAAATAATATGAGTTTAACAAGTTTAAAAGACTATACTACATTACATAACGGTGTAAAAATGCCTTGGTTCGGTTTAGGTGTTTTTAAAGTAGAAGATGGTTCAGAAGTAATTGAGTCTGTAAAATCAGCAATTAAAAATGGCTACCGCAGCATCGATACTGCAGCAATCTATCAAAACGAAGAAGGCGTTGGACAAGCGATCCGTGAAGCAGGTGTTTCACGTGAAGAATTATTTATTACATCAAAAGTATGGAATAGCGATCAAGGATATGAAACAACACTTCAAGCATTTGAAACTACATTAGAAAAATTAGGTCTAGAATATTTAGATTTATATTTAGTACATTGGCCTGTAAAAGGGAAATATACTGAATCATGGAAAGCGTTAGAAAAACTTTATAAAGATGGCCGTGTTCGTGCTATCGGTGTGAGTAATTTCCACATTCACCACTTACAAGACGTATTTGAAATCGCTGAAATTAAGCCAATGGTCAATCAAGTGGAATACCACCCACGTTTAGCACAAGAAGAATTGCACGCTTTCTGTAAAGAACATAACATCCAGCTTGAAGCTTGGTCACCATTAATGCAGGGACAACTACTGGATAACTCCACATTACAAGACATTGCGACAAAATATAATAAATCAACTGCACAAATTATTTTACGCTGGGATTTACAAAATGAAGTTGTAACAATCCCTAAATCTATTAAAGAACATCGCATTATTGAAAATGCAAATATATTCGATTTTGAATTAAGTGCTGATGACATGAAAGCAATTCAAGCTCTAAATGAAGATCGTCGCGTTGGTCCAGATCCAGATAACTTTAACTTCTAGTAGAAAAACCACTGCCATATGCAGTGGTTTTTCTCGTTAAATAAAACTGAAAATTTAAACTATATTCCAATTGGTTGACACTTCATCATCCAAGGTGTAAGATTTTGAATTATCAAAGAAACACAAAATTAATAAAATTTATTCGTTTACTCATTGTATCAAGAGAGGTGGAGGGACTGGCCCTTTGAAACCTCGGCAACAGGTTCATTTTGAATACTGTGCCACTTCCTGCAAGCATTGTGCTTGAAAGATAGAATGAGGGACTTCGTTTATATACGGGTGCATAACTTGTACGTAAAAATCCCTCTTTCTCAATATGAAAAGAGGGATTTTTTATTTTTCATTTCCCTCATCATCATCCAAACTTAATTATTTAGGAGGAAAATCAAATGAAAAAGAAGTTTGTACCCGGTATTGCATCAGTTGTAGGAGTAAGTATTTTATTAACTGGTTGCGGTAGTTATAAAAACGAAGCAAGCGGAGCAAATGCAAAAGACGAGGCGCCTAGTAAACAGGTTTTAAACTTATCTTCACCTACTGAAATACGAACAATGGATACAGCTCGTGCTACAGATACTGATTCTGGTCAAGTAATGAGAAACGTATTTGAAGGTTTGTATAATCTTGGTGAAGGTAACAAACCTGTCCCTGGCGTTGCAAAATCTTATGAAGTAAGTGGCGATAAAACGAAATACACATTCCACCTACGAGATTCAAAATGGTCAAACGGCACTCCTGTCACAGCGAAAGACTTTGTCTTCGCTTGGCAAAGAGCTGTTGATCCAGCAACAGCCTCTGAATATGCATTTCTATTCTTTGATATTAAAAACGCAACAAAAATTAACAACAAAGAACTTCCAGCCGATCAACTTGGTGTAAAAGCAATTGATGACCATACGTTTGAGGTAGAATTGGAACGTCCTGTTCCGTACTTTATAAGCTTAACAGCGTTCCCAACATTTCTACCAATTAACGAGGAATTCTTTAAAGCACAAGGTGATAAGTATGCGTTAGAAGACAATACAATTTTGTACAACGGAGCTTTTACACTAAGCGATTGGAAGCATGAGCAAAGCTTTAAATTTAAGAAAAACCCTACCTATTGGGATAAAGATACTGTCAAACTGGAAGAAATCAATTTTAACGTCGTAAAAGAAAAATCTACAGAAGTAAATTTATTCGAGTCAAAACAATTAGATCGTATCAAACTAACATCTGACTTCGTTGATAAATATAAAAAGGATGCTAACTTTAAAGGACGGCCAAACGTAGGGGTACAGTTTCTACGTATGAATCAACAAAACAAAGTACTTCAAAACGTTTCTGCACGCCAAGCAATCGATCAAACAATTGATCGAAAATCCTTTGTAAATACGTTATTAAATGACGGCTCTACACCAACCTCTAGTCTCGTGCCGAAAAACTTTGCAAAAGGACCTGACGGAACAGACTTCCGTGCCGCAAACGGCGATTTAACAAAGGTTGATACAAAATCTGCTCAAGAATTATGGAAAAAAGCTAAACAAGAGCTTGGTTCTGAAAAGATAACATTAGAATTATTAACAAGTGATGCTGACCTTGATAAGAAAACTGGTGAGTTCTTAAAAGGACAACTAGAAAAGAATTTAGATGGATTAACAGTAAATATAAAGCCGCAACCACGTAAACAACAAGTTTCACTTTTATTAAAAGGTGACTACGAAATTGGAATTGACGGCTGGAGCCCTGACTTTGCTGATCCAATTACATTCCTTGAGCTATTTACAACGAATAACCCTTACAACTTAGATCATTACTCTAATAAGGAGTTCGATGAAACAATAGCAAAAGTGAAAACAACTTTAGCCGGTGATGAAAAAGCTCGCTGGGAAGCATTACTAGCATCCGAGAAAATATTATTTAAAGACTCTGTTATCGCTCCTCTTTACCAAAAAGGCGAATCTTATTTAGAACGTTCTTATGTGAAAGGAATTGTGCAAGTAGACTTTGCAGGTCAATTAAACTTCAAATGGGCCAAAATTGAAAAATAAAGCGAAACTTTAATCAGTGGGTTTTTCTTCATCCCCCACTGATTATTAGCCCACACCAATTGTTTTTTTAGCAAAACATATTAAAAGCAGATTCCCTAATACGAGGAAATCTGCTTTTTTAATATATTATTCTAAGAAATTAACAATCAATTTTTATTATTGACATATAGTTCTTTCCAGTTTTAATATTCTAAATAATCAAAGAAACGAAATATTTCACCATCAAAATATAACGTCTACTACGTTGAAACATATAACGATAGATTATAGTTCAACATGTATATACATATGGAACACCTAATTACCTACATACACATATCTATAATAGGTTTTCTCTTCTTCTATAGCTACACTTCAAAACGTGGACATTACGATGTTACGAACAACACATTTAGGGAGGAACGAACAATGAAGAAAAAAGTTGTACCTGTTGTTGCATCTGTTTTAGGGGCAAGTCTATTACTAACTGCTTGCGGGGGAAATAAAGATCATGCAAGCGGAGCGAAAGCAAATGATAAAGCAAATGATAAACAGGCAATTAACTTATCATTCGCTTCAGAAATTCCAACAATGGATGTTGCAAAAGCAACGGATGGGGAATCCATGAGCGTAATGCAAAATGTTTTTGAAGGTTTATATGCAATGGGAGAAGATAACAAACCAATTCCTGGTGTTGCTGAGTCGGTTGACCTTAATCCCGATAAAACAAAATATACATTCCACCTGCGTGATTCAAAATGGTCAAACGGTACTCCAGTTACAGCAAAGGACTTTGTCTTCGCTTGGCAACGTGCCGTAAATCCTGATACAGCAGCTGAATATGCATTCTTATTCTTCGATATACAGAATGCGAAACAAATAAGCCAGAAACAATTACCAATTGATCAACTAGGGGTCAAAGCTCTTGATGATAAAACGTTAGAAGTACAACTAGACCGTCCTGTTCCCTACTTCTTAAGCTTAACGACATTCTCAACATTCTTACCAATTAATGAAGATTACTTAAAATCTCAGGGCGATAAATATGGTTTAGAAACAAATCATTTAATTTACAACGGTGCTTTCATATTAGATAACTGGAAACACGAGCAAAGCTTCCAATTGAAGAAGAACCCTAACTATCGGGATGCTAAAACTGTAAAATTAGAAGAAATCAACTTCAATGTCGTTAAAGATAAGTCTACAGAAGTTAACTTATACGATTCAGGACAAATTGATCGTGTTGCTTTAACTGCAGAGTTTGTTGATAAATATAAGGGTGATCCAAACTTCAAGGACCGCGCTGAAGTTGGTATTCAATTCTTACGACTCAATCAAAAAAATGAAACATTAAAAAATCAACATGCACGCCTTGCTATTAACGGAGCAATGAATAAAAAAGCATACGTAGAAACAATTTTAAATAACGGCGCTGTTCCAGCTGAAGGAATGGTTCCTGCAAAATTTGCAAAAAGTCCAGAAGGCAACGACTTCCGTAAAGAAAATGGAAACCTAGTCAAAGATGATGTGAAAACAGCGAAAGAAAACTGGAAAAAAGCGAAACAAGAACTTGGTACTGAAAAAGTAACAATCGAACTATTAACAAGCGATAATGCTTTAGCTAAAAAGACTGGTGAATATTTAAAAGGTGAACTAGAAAAGAATCTAGATGGATTAACAGTGAATTTAAAACCACAACCACGTAAACAACAGTTGAAACTACTATTAAGTGGTGATTATGAAATTGGAATTGATGGCTGGGGCCCTGACTTCGCTGATCCAATTACATTCTTAGATTTATTTACAACAGAAAGTGCTTATAACTTCGATAAATACTCTAACAAAGAGTATGATGAGCTCATTCATAAAGTGAAAACAGATTTAGCTGGTGATGAAAAGGCTCGCTTTGAAGCAATGAAGCAAGCTGAAAAAACCCTATTACAAGACGGTGCTGTCGCTCCTTTATACCAACAAGGTCGTTCTTACTTACAACGCTCTTTCATTAAAGGACTTGTAACAACTGACTTCGGCGGTGAATTTAACTACAAGTGGACAGAAGTTGCAAAATAATAAAATAAAAACGGTATCCTTCGGCGGATACCGTTTTTATTTTATACTTCTTTAACTACATGACTTCTTCTCTTTACTATTTCTTTTATAGATACAGAAATTACTGCTACCAATTGTGTAACTAATATAATGACTAATAACGAAATAATATTTTCTCCTAAACTAACTCCCCCAAATATTATTGTATAATAGCCATTCGCTGCATATGTTGCGGGAAATAATTCGCCGATTGTTTGATATGTTTTAGAAAGCATCTCATGTGGTACAATTACACCCGAACTTACAAGTTGTAACGATAGTGAAATTATATTAAAGATCATACCTGCATTTCCGAAAACAGTTATGAACATTTGTGTTAATGAAAGAAAGGCGAAGAAGACTATCGCTTGAAACATCCATATACTCCATACTGCTTCGTGTACTTCAATTTGAAATCCTCTCATCAAACCAATTGTAATACATGCAAGTAAAATTGATACTGTACCGTTAATGACCTGTCTTGATACAAAATTACTCCAACCGTTCTTTACTTCCTTTGCAACTTTTGATAGCTCCATACTCATGATCATCGCTCCTACAAATGAAGCTAATACCATCATTAGTGGTACCATATTAGCCGAAAATCCTTTTGCATCATTTACTTTATGAACTGTAAAGCCAATTGAATCTTCAGTTAAACTTTTTATCACTTCTACATTCTCAGGCCCTGCAGCTTGTAATTTCCCAACAATCGCTTGTTTCTTATAACTTGTTATCTCTTTATTTACATTGTCTCTAATTTGCTTTGCGGCTCCTTCCATCATTTGCTTTGCCATCATGGCATTCGCTTGATTAATGTGGAAGTTTAAATTTGATTTTCCTGTTTCATTTATATCCTTTGAAAAGGAAGCAGGAATTTCAATAATCATATCGTACATATGGTCATTCATTTCTTCATTTACTTTTTCCACAGACTGTTCTGCTTTCACCTGAAACGGTAAATTTCTCTGTAAGCCTTCTGCTATTTTACTACCTATATTTCCATCTTCATTCACAATAGCGATACGCATTTGATCTACTCTTTCATTCACTCCATCATATGCCGTTAACCAAACACAAAAGAAAATAAGTTGGAACGATAGCGCAACTACCATTCCTATATACGTACCTGGTATTTTTAAAAACTGTTTTAATGTATCCATCTTCCCGCTCTCCTATTTAGCAAGCAAGCACTTACTTGCATTTTATTTTAAATAAATACTAGGGTCTTAAAGCCCTAGCATATAAAACTATATTATTCTCAATAAATTTCTCATCATCGATTTCCATAAGTCGGTTTTCAAAACGCAATTTAGATAAGAAGTAACCAAAATTAATCCATATAAAATTCATTACTTGCGCTTCAATATTTGTATGAATAATCTTTCCCTGTTCCTGCATTTTAGCAAAATATATGATTAATTCTTCTTTTAACCCTTTTGGAATTTTGGAGATTTCCTCATCTAATTCAGGAAATTCCCTCGCCTCACGTATACCGATAGAAATAATATCTTTTATGCTATCTAAAAATTTATGATAATGCCTTGCTAAGTTCTTTAAATCCGTTTCTAATTCCCACACAATTTCTGTTTGTAAAAACTGTTTTAAATGCGGTACATATGAAAATTCAGCAACCGCCGCTTCAATAACACCCTTCTTACTTTTAAAATTGCGGAATATCGTTACTTCATTAACACCAGCACGCATTGCAATTTCTTTCGTTGTCGCTGCTGTATATCCCTTTTCTTTCACTAATTCAATTGCTGCTTGGATGATTTTTTCTGCTGTCTTTGAGCGCGCCATAAAATCCTCTCTTCCTCATGCAAGTGATCACTTACATTTAGATTATATACCTTTTCTAATCATTGTCAATAATCCTCCTACCTTTCTTTTTGTATTGAACCAAAACTCATCATAAATATAAACCCAAACATCAAATATGTTCTCCACGTCAAAGAAGGTATATGTCCTGACCACAGATAGCTAATGAAATAATTAATTCCCATAATACAAGACGATATTACTAAACTAATACTTATTAGTTTTGCATATTTGAGCATATCTTTTCTCCTTACTTCTCTATCTCTTCAAATTGCAGATTTACCGGCTCTTCTAGTAGTGTTTCATAAAAGTTTTCAGCCAAATCTGTTGAAGGAATTTTTTCATCCACTTCATCAAATCGAATACTATCTAGCCACACACAACCTTCTCCTGATAATAAGACACCAAATGCAATACCAAGCGCTCCTTCTTTTATATCTAATACAACCGAATACGATTGCCAGTTATTCGTATTTTTAATTGGGCGATTTTGCATGTTATCCATAGCGAGTGGTTCTGTATCTTTTCCGTCTACTCGCATCCACAATCCTGCCCAATCTCTTACGTTCTCACTCTTAACAAATGCTGTTAAACGTAATCTTTTACCTACATATTTATCCGCTCGAAACATTTGCATTAATGTTGAAAATCCTCCATGTGTAACATTCTCTTTTGCCTTTATGTATGCAGATACTTTTCCTTGATGGGCAACTTCATAGTCTAAACCCATCTCATATTCAGCAGGATGACTTCCACTTAAGATCCATCCTTTCGGTATACCTTTTTGCATTGAAACACCCTCTCTTTCTATATAAAATGACTGGAAGTACTTTCGATATTTCTTCGGTGGCAATTGAAACATTCTTTTAAAAGCTCTCGTAAATGCCTCTTGTGAGGAAAAGCCGTATTGTACTGCAATATCAATAACAGCCCTCTCTGTTGACACTAAGGCTTGCGCAGCATGAGTTAACCTTCTCTTTCGAATATAATCCGTTACACTCATCCCAATATACCTTTGAAAAATACGATGAAAATGGTACATCGATACCGCACTGTGAGAGGCCACTCTTTCTGTTGTAAGCTCCTCATGTAAATGCTCCTCTATATATTCAATTGCTTTCTTTATCATCTCTTTATATTCTTCATGCATTTTAGTACCTCCTCACAACCTTAATTTACCATATACATACAAATCATTTTTGATTTAAATTGCGGATTAAACTTTGTGGCTACAAGTTAATAATTTATTTTCAACACATACATAATTACATGATTTTGGGAAAAACTTGTATAGAACGAATTTACATAAGGAGGAAATTATAATGAGAATTTTACTATCAGTTTTATTAGCGCTTATGCTAGTACCTGTATTAACAGGATGTAAAGCTCCTGCAAAAGAAGATACAACTTCTAATAAGAAAACTACTGAAGAAGCAAAAAATGAAGCTCCTGCTGATTTAAAACTTAACTTCAATGAATTTAGTTTAGATGCAGACTATCAAGATACGAAGAAAGACTACGAGGCTGATTATAAGAATGTAGCAGCTGATAAGAAAATGGAAGCAAAACTTGAAGACCATAAATCAAATGCAAAGTTTACAGGTGACGAGGCTATTACAAAATTAAGCCCACTTCTACAAGAATTAAAATTTGATAAAGATACTCCTGACCAAGAAGTAATCGATCAAGTAGTAAATGTGTTCAAACTTGATAAAGACTACCAAAAGTTTGATTTAGAAGTTGTCTTCTCTGATGGAACGAAAAAAGAATATAAAAGAGAAATAAAATAAAGAAGTAGGCGGTTGCCTACTTCTTTATTTTATTTTTTAGCATATCGTAAGCTCGGTTGAGATCCTACGTAGTATTCTAATCCAGATACAGATGATTTTTGTAAATAAGAATCTGTTGGGAATACAAGTGGGATTAAAGGATATTCTGTAAACATAATATCTTCTGCTTGATGTAATAAGTCAAAGCGTTTATTTTCGTCTTGTTCTAATTTTGCTTGATTAATTAAATTATCGAAGTCTTTATTACACCATTTTGCATAGTTATTTGGTCCATCACCTGCATAAATTTCTAATTGTGCAGCTGGATCTAATGTAGATCCTCCCCATCCCATATATGCAATTTGGAAGTCACTTTGTTTATACATATCAATATAACTTTTCCACTCTTTACCTTCTATTTTTACATCTACACCAAGATTTTTCTTAAACATCTCTTGAAGTGTTTCAGCTATTTTCTTCTTATCTGAATATTTCACTGTCACTTCTGGAAGAGTAGTCCATCCTTCTTCTTTCATTCCTTCTTCTAATAACGTCTTAGCTACTGCAGGATCATATTTAAAATAATCACCTTTCTCTTTACGGAAGTCGCGGCCACTTTCTGTTTTTGCTCCTTCTGGTACAAAACCATATGCTTCTTTTGCATTATTCTTTAATATTTTCTCTACGATAAACTTACGATCTACAGCTATTGCAAAAGCTTTACGAATTTTTGCGTTTGTAAACGGTGGCTTCTCTGAATTAAACGAGTAAATATGAGTTGAGTAGTCTTGCATTTTTTTAAACTCTTTATTATTTTGTTCTTTTTCAACTAAATCTGTTGGTATGTGAGATAGTAAATCTAATTCTCCAGATTTATATAATTGATACGCTGTTTTACCTTCAGGGATAATACGGAATTCAATTTCTTTTGATGCTACTTTTTTATCATGAAACTCTTTATTTTTTTCTAAAATAATCGCTTGATTATGCTTCCATTCTTTCAATGTGAAAGGACCATTTGTAATTAATTCTTTTGGATCTACTTTTAGTTTACCTTTTTCATCAATAGATTTTTTATTAAGTGGAATATATAACGACTGGGATAATGTTCGTTTAATAGATGTTACCGGATATTCAAATTGTAGCTTTAAAGTTACATCATCTACCGCTTGAATTCCTACTGCATCTTCTGCACCTTTCCCTGTATTAAATGCTTCTCCACCTTTAATGAAATATAGTTCTGTTGCATTCATAGAACCCGTTTTAGGATTTAATATTCTCTTCCAAGCAAATTCAAAATCTTTTGCTGTTAACGGGGAGCCATCAGACCATTTTAATCCTTTTTTCAAATAGAATGTATACTCTTTTCCATCCGCTCCAGCTTCCTCTTTCTCTACTAAATCCTTTTCAAACTTCCCGTCAGTTGTCTGTCTGTACAAAGTTGCAAATAAGTGCTCAATTACATAATTAGAGTTATTATCCGTTGAAATTGCTGAATCTAGCGTATAAGGATCACTACCAAGATTCGTTACAAAACGGTCTCCTTTACTAGCACTTGCTTTTGAAGTATCTTTCTTGCCACAAGCGACAGAAGTAATTGCTAATACGGTCATAATGACAAATAATAAAAACTTCTTCATCTTACATTCCCCTTTAACCTAAAATTTTTGGTGTTGATGCTAATAATGTTTTTGTATAAGAATGTTGAGGATTACGGAACACTTCATCCGTATTTCCAAATTCAACAAGTTCTCCTTTATATAAGACAGCCACTTTTTCACATAAGTAGTGAACCATCGGTAAATCATGTGCGATAAATAAATATGTATAGCCTTGTTCCTTTTGAATCTTTTGCAACAAGTGCACAATTTGGATTTGAAGTGAAACATCTAATGCAGAAATTGGTTCATCCAGGATTAATACTTCTGGCTCACATAATAACGCCCTTGCAATAGCGATCCGTTGACGTTGTCCTCCGCTAAATTCGTGTGGGTATCGATCAATATATTGCCTATCTAATCCAACACGTTCTAGCGCATCACCTGCCACCTTATCTTTCAATTCTTTATCACCTAAACCGAATGAAATATATCCTTCTGTTACGCTATCGCGTACTTTCCAGCGCGGATTTAATGCAGCTGTTGAATCTTGAAAAATGAATTGTACTTTCTGCAAGAAATCTCGCTTATGAGCTGACTTCAACTTGTGAACAACTTGACCGTTATAATCAATTTGACCAGACGTTGGGCTCTCGATCCCAGCTATGAGCTTACCAAGTGTTGTCTTTCCTGAACCACTTTCTCCAATAATTCCAAGCGTCGTTCCTTTCGGGATAGAAAGTGATATATCTTTTAGCGCTATGATTTCTTTCTTTTTACTTCCATACGTTTTCGTTACTTGCTTTACAGTAATTAAATCTGTCGTCATGAAGCATTCACCTTCTCTTTTGATTTTGCTTCGTTATGCTCAAGAATATGCTGCCAGCAATGTGAGCTATGCTCCCCAGAATATGTTGTTCTCTCTGGAAAACGATGAATACATTCTTTGATTGCTACCGGGCAACGATTGACAAAAGGACAACCAAAGCTATTTAGCGTTTCAATTGATGGTGTTGTTCCCTCAATAGCCCTAAGTACCTTTTCGGAATCATCCATATTCGGAATAGCTTGCAATAAACTTTTCGTATATGGGTGCTTAGGTGAACCTATCACTTCTTGTATCGTCCCTTTTTCAACAACACGTCCCCCGTACATCACAACTACTCGATCTGCTACTTCATGTACAAGTGCCAAATCGTGTGTAATTAATAAAATACTCGTATTTTGTTTTTCTTTTCGCTCTTTTAATAACCCCATAATTTGCTTTTGAATCGTTACATCTAATGCAGTTGTAGGCTCATCTGCAATAACGAGCTTTGGATGACAAGCAAACGCAATTGCTAAACAAATACGTTGTCTCATACCTCCGCTTAATTGATGTGGGTACTGTTCAAAACGTTTCTCTGCTTCATGTATCCCTAAATCCGTTAATAAATTAATCGCAATTTCTTTTGCTTCTCTTTTCGACTTTTTCTCATGTTGCAAAATCACCTCTGTAATTTGCCTTCCTACTTTCATCGTCGGATTTAAAGCGGACAGAGGGTCTTGAAAGATAAACGAAATGTCTTTCCCTCGAATTTGATTCCATTCTGATTCTTGTAAATTCGTTAATCCTTGAGAGTGGAAAGAGATGCTCCCGTCATCGATGTGAATAGATTCTTGATTTAATCCGACAATAGATTGTGCTGTAACACTTTTTCCTGAACCACTTTCTCCTACAAGTGCAACGATTTCACCTTCGTTAATAGAAAAGGAAACATGCTTCACAATTGCTTGCTTACTATTCTCTTTTTCAACGGCCAATGTTACGTTTTCTAAAGATAAGAGCTGTCCCATGTCTTTTCTCCTTTCGATTCCGTTTGACGATTTTTGGATCAATTGCATCTTGCAAACCATCACCAATTGCATTAAATGCGAACATAATGAGCGCAATCATCAGCGATGGGAAGAAAAGTTGCCACCATTCCCCACTTAATAGTGTCCCGAGCGCATCATTCGTCATCGTCCCCCAGCTCGCTGCTGGTGATTGTACCCCGAGTCCGATAAAACTTAAAAATGATTCTGAGAAAATAGCTGCGGGAATTGTAAATGATAAATTTACGATAATAATGCCTGTTAAGTTCGGAATGATATGTCCGTATATAATCTTCATATGCGATGTACCCAATCGCTCTGCTGCAATAACAAATTCTCTTTGCTTTAAAGATAAGACTTGCGCCCTAACGAGACGTGCCATACCAATCCACCCTGTTAATGCAAGAGCAATAATAATTGTAAAAAGTCCTGGTTTCATAATGATTAGTAGTAAAATAACAATTAATAAATATGGAATACCGTATAATACTTCAATCCCTCGTACAATCCACTCATCAATTAACGTTCCAAGGCGATTACGCCCTCTCACATATCCACTAAATCCCCCAATCAGTACACCAAGTCCTATATCAAGAACAGCCGCTATTAATCCAACTACTAATGAAATTTTCCCACCAGCCCAAGTACGTGCCCAAATATCCCGACCTAAATCATCTGTTCCGAACCAATGCTCACTACTAGGAGGTAAATTTGTCGCCTCTTTTACTTGTTCACTCGCGGTAAAAGGGGTTAAACTTTCACCGATAAGAGAGAAAATAATAATGAGTAATAATGTCAACGCTCCTAGAACTGCGATCGGATTTGATACAAACTTACGAAACACTTCTTTTTTTCGGCTAATCGTTTGCTGCTCTTTATTTATCGTTAATTCTTTTTTCTCTTCATTCGTTAATAGCTGTTTATTGATTTCATAAGCTCCCATTTAAATGCCCCCCTCCTTACGTAATAGAACGAATACGCGGATCAACAATACGGTGAATAATATCTGTAATGAAAATACAAGAAATTAATAATGCACTATAGAAAATTGTTGTTCCCATAATTACTGGATAATCTCGGTTAAAAATACTATCTACAAAATATTTTCCGAGACCGGGAATCGCAAAGATCTTTTCAATAATGAAAGTTCCTGTTAAAAGCCCAGCCATTAACGGTCCAACAAACGTTAGTACTGGAACAATTGCATTTCGAAGAGCATGCCTTATAATAATCTTCTTAATTGGTATACCTTTCGCTCTCGCTAGCTTAATATAATCACTCTGCAAAACTTCAATCATATTAGAGCGAACAAATCTTGTAATAACCGCGATTGGCCCTAATGCTAATGCGAATGACGGTAATACCGTATGTTCAAATGTGCCCCAAGACGCTACTGGTAAAAGTTCAAATTGTATAGCAAATACTTGTATAAATAATGGTGCTAAAATAAAACTTGGAATAGATATGCCGAGAATCGCAAGTAAACTCACACTATAATCAATTACTCTCCCGTGATAGAGAGCAGCAAATGTACCCGCTGCAATTCCGACTAACAATGAAATAACAAGTGCTTGTAAGCCGATGATTGCTGATGGACCAAATCCTGTCGTTATAATTTCTGATACACCTTGCCCCGTCGATTGAACAGATTCACCAAAATCAAAATGAACTACGCCGTCTAAATAAGCAACATATTGATTCCATAGCGGTTCATCAAGGTGATACTTTGCCCTCATGTTCTGCACAACTTCCGCCGGAAAGATCTTTGCATCCGATGAAAATGGATCCCCCGGAATAATGTGCATAATCAAAAATGTTACTGTTGTAATAATCCATAGTGTAAACACCATAACTGATAGTTTTTTAACAACATACACTCCAATAACCTCCTAAACTCATAAATTTACTTTGTTTTATTAACGTATCTTTCCCATTACTCCCTTTCCTCTTCTTAAAACACAAAAAGCCTTGATCTTAAAAAATAAGATCAAGGCTTAATAAACGAAGGCCCATCACTTATCTTTCAAGACTTGCTTGCTGGAATTAGCACGGTGTTCCTGTTACAGAACCCGCTGCTGAGGTGTCATAGGGCCAGTCCCTCTACCTCTCTGGATAAGTAAATTGCTATATTATTATTTGGTTCAAATTGTATATTTCGAATTATAATTCTGAAAAAATGAAAAGTCAATCAAATTGGATATATTTAGAAAAATCAGTTTTCTGTTATATTAGTTATTGAAATTACAATCTTTCACTTATAATAAAAAGAAATTGTATTAAAGGAGTTATAAAATGGATCCCTTACTTCTTGCTACTATAGGATTACCATTAACAATCGTTATACTTGTCATCATCGGCTTCTATAAACTCTTTATTAAAAAGAAACGTATCACTTCTTTTTATACTCCATTCGATAATATTACCGGACAAAAAATCTCTGCATTTCACGAAGAACAGAATGTATTAGTATCTGAGGATGAAGACGGAGATGGTAAGAAGAAAAAATAACCTTGCGCGTACGCAAGGTTATTTTTTCGTTTCTGCTTGAAAACGTTTATAGTATGTCGATGCTGTTGCAAAGTTAATTTCTATATCACGAATCAATGATGAGTCTTCTTCTTTAGCTAACTTCTGTAATTTTTTCATTGCTTGTTCCGATTCATTCAAGAAACCAGCGTATACCTCATGTTCTTGCTCTTTCGACTTTGGAACACGAATTTCTTTACGTATATTATCAATATCTTCTAACATGCTAGTCGTTACCTTTTGCACATCTTCTTTATATGTAGCATTCGTTATTTCCTTACCGCCCTTTTCTTTTGCCACTTCAAATAACTGTAGTGCTTTATTAATTTCTTTATTCATTTTCATATCGTATTTTTCATGTACTGCACGGTATTCTTTCATCTCTTCTGTTTGCTCAGTAGATTGCTCTACCTTTTCTTTCGGTTCTTTCGTATCTTTATTTCCATTACATCCTGCTAGAAGGATCATACTTCCCATTACAGCAATACCCAAAACCTTCTTCATCTCTTCTTCTCCTTTTATCTACAGCTACTACTCATTATAGTTTCTTTTATCTCCACTTGTTATTATACCGAGAACATCCTACTTTTTACACTTAAGACGCTACCTTAATATACATGCCTACATTTTTGTCACAGTATCGTCACTTTATGCAAATAACTTTTGCATCACCTTACAAAGCTGTATGAGTTATTTCAAAGAAATGAAAAAAGAGCTGATTCAAAAATATTTGAATCAGCTCTTTTTTATAAGTTAAGCCTCTAAATTTTGTCTTTGTTGCAGTTCAAACTGCTTTTCACTTCTTCTGGCCATAAACAAATAACATAACACAGCACCCATTTCACAAAGAGCTATTACAACACCCATCGGTAATGCGGTGTTGCTTCCGCCAATACCCACTAACGGTGCAACAAGCGCTCCTGAAATGAACTGTAATAATCCTAATAAGGCCGACGCTGTTCCTGCGGCTTGTTTCTGATTTCTCATCGCTAACGAGAACCCAGTTGTTGATACAACCCCGACACTTGATACGACAAGGAATAACGAGCATAAAACACCAATTAAACCTATTCCTAGTAAGATTGTCAGTAGTAAAGATAAACCACCAATAGCTGCGATAATAATACCAGCAACAAATAATGTCTTCTCATTCACTTTCCCTGCTAAACGACCCGTTACCTGACTAGCAATAATAATACCAATACCGTTGATTGCAAAGAATAAACTAAATTGCTGTGGTGATGCTCCGTATATGTTCTGTAGCACAAATGGTGAGCCCGAAATGTATGCAAACATTGCCGCCGTTACTAGCCCTTGAGACAATGCATATCCCATAAACAGACGATCCTTTAATAGTTTTCCGTACGTCGCCAACGTCCCTGACAATCCACCTGTTTCTCTCTCTTCAGGAGGTAATGTTTCACGTAATACGAAAGTAGCTGATATTAACATGAATACACTAATTGCTCCAAGAACAATGAAGACACCGCGCCATGTTGTAAACTGTAGCAATTGTCCTCCAATAATCGGTGCCAAAATAGGCGCTGCTCCGTTTACTAACATGAGTAGCGAGAAAAACTTCGTCATTTCAGAACCCGAATACATGTCACGTACCATTGCACGTGATATAACAATCCCAGCCGATCCTGAAGCTCCTTGTAAGAAGCGCAATAACACTAAAGTCCAAATAGATGGTGCAATAGCACAAAGTAAAGAAGAAGCAACATAAATAATAAGAGCAATAATAAGAGGTTTGCGCCTTCCGTAAATATCACTAATTGAACCGACAAATAATTGCCCTACTGAAAGCCCAAGTAAACAAGCTGTCAATGTAAGCTGCGCCAGGGATGCACCTGTCTGTAAATCATCCGTTAATTTCGGTAACGAAGGCAAATACATATCGATAGATAACGGCCCAATTGCCGTAAGTGTCCCTAGTACAAGAATCATCCATAACCTATTTGTCTTTACAGGTTTATATATTTCTTGATTAACTCCATTCACTTTTTCTGTTCACCCTTTCCTATACATAATGAATCGTAACAATTATAGTTACAACATAAACATACGTCAAGTATAGCGCATTTTCCTGTTTTATACTGTAAAAAAAAAGCGATAAAATTTCTATCGCTTTACTTTTTCAAATTGCTATTTGCAAATTTAGATACGGAAGACATCGCCTCTCCTGTATCTAAATATGTGATTTGAATTGGATCTCCCACTTCTGTAAACATAGCATATGGGAATTTCTTCACAGGTATCATAAATACTTTTTGTTCATTCTCTAACAGTACGTACACAATTGTATTTTCACCTGATTTTTCTTTATATACACGTTGTACAACGCCTTCTTTTTGTGCCTCTTTACCATTTGAAGTTGGTCTAAATGAATCCCCACTTCCGCTCAGCGCATTTTTATAATTCTCAAGCGCTTCTTTTTGCGTCGAACCTGTTGCAAATATTTTCGCGTTAGAAGCATAGATAACTGTATGAGCACGTACTAAACCTCCGTCATCAATAACAGGTACAATCCAAGAAGGTTTACCGTACACGTTATAAATAACCGGCATCGTTCCATGCCATTTCTCTCTCTTAAAGGAATTATCCACTACTTCCGAAGCAGCTGAACCGTCCATAATTCCCTTTACTTCTTTTCCGTTATAGTAATACAACTTACCTGTACGCGCATCAATAAGCGAGTAACCTAACGCAGAATCTACTCCTTCTTTCGGGGAGGTGAAATCAGTAAAGTAATATAACGTTCCATCCTTACCGAAGATTGGTGTAACTCCTTCTTTCGTTCCCCACTCAGTCGGGATTTTCATATCAGTTTGCGAGAATTTTGTATTCCAAAATCCGTGAATATATTTACCGAAATACGTATTTAATGTAGATGCAGTCTCGTGATTTAATACGCCATCAACGAATTTAGGTGCCTTTCCTTTTTCGTATCTTTTCACTTCACCTGTTTGTGCATCTACTACTACAACGCCCTCTACTTCAAATCCAGATCTTCCTGAAATAAATTCACCATACGTCATTGTATAATACGGTTTCCCTTTATCATCCACTTCAAATTTAGGTTTCCCTTTAAAGATTAGATTTGGTTCTGCTTGCCTTACAACACGCTCTAAATGATTTCCGAAGAACATGCTTGGCACATATTTCATTTTATAACCAAGGTGCAGTTTCGCTTCCGCATCCGGGTTCGTACCTGACATCGTTACGTATCCTGGAATTGTCTCTGCTTTACGTGCTTTAAAAAATCCTGAAACTTCAATTGGTGCTACATATAAAGCCTCGCCATTTACCATTTGTGGCGTTAATTCTCCTAGCTCAAAATAAGCTACTTTCGGAATATCTCCAAATACTTTTTTCATCTTATTTTCCGCTGTCTTTGGCGGCACTGTAAACGGCTGATCATTTTCAGTAAATGGCTCTGAAATATCTTTCTCTACCTTTACAACAGAATCATATTTCGTTTGCGAGATTACTATATCATGCAAATAACCAAAATAGCCGTAACTTGCGAGTAAAACAAACATTAGAAGCCCTTTTAACGTACCTTCTAATTTCCCTATTTGATCTTGTGAAAATAAAACAAGCCCAATTAAAATTGCTACTGCAACAGAATAATGAGTAAGAATTGAATCTGCTCGATCATCAATTAGCCAAAAATATTCATAGATTGCAATACCTATCCAAAATAAAACAGGAATAACTAAAATGGATGCTTTCTTACCCTTTACAACCTTCTCATCACCTTTCTTATCCACTGCTCGAAGTTTACTACCGCTTCTTCTCGTCCATGGAATCAAAAACAAAGTGAGAATAGCTAAAATCAAAAATTTCATCAAAGGCAATGTCCCCTTTTCTTTTGTCTTCCCTTTTAGTATAACAAATAAAGGGTATTTAGGTAAAAATGGGAATGTCTATATTTTTTTACTACTTAATACAACTCCGCTTACTACATATAAGATAGATGCAATATAAAAAATCGTACCAATCGTAAAGAAATCTACTAAATATCCCGTTGCAATAATTGCTACTGCTCCTCCAATTGATGTCCAAACATGATATTTTCCAATCTCATAACCAGCATTTTCTTGCACAACTTTCCGCGCTAACGATGTCTTCTCCGTATTACGTTGCACAGCTCCTAAAATACCCATTAAAATTTGAAGAATATATACATGCCATACTTCTGTTGCAATGGGGAAACAAAGCATTAACACAGCCATAGACCAGGCGTATATAATTAATAACTTTCTATCACCTACTCGATCAGAGATTCTTCCAACTAGCGGATATACTAGAGCTGAAGTTAAGGCAAATAAGCCATACGCCCAGCCAAACTGCGAGAAGCTATTTCCAACATTCCGAAGCAATAAGATGTAAAAAGGAAATACCATACTTCCCGCCATCATAATGATACTTTGTGACGCCACAAACCTTTTATATGTCATTTCGTATACTCCCTATAAAATAAATTCACAAATCTCTCTTTTGGATCCGCTTCTTTTTTCTTCTGAAGAAATTCTTCTATACGAGGATACGCTCTCTTTAACTGCTCTTTCGTTGGATAAGAATAATACGGTAAATAATAACTACCGTTATGCTTTAACGTAACATCAATCATCTTCTGAATAACATTCTCTGTTTTCTTTATCTCATGTTCAGAACGCCCTTGATTAATTAAAAGAACCAGTGCAAACATATCATCTTTCGCATAGGATAAAACTGCATTTTCATTCTTTTCCACGTAACGAATCGTAATATTGAGCAAATTAAACTCTTCCTCATTTAATACGTTACGTAAATCATCTATGTATTCCGTGAAAGAATCTATAGGCACAAAATATTCTTGTAACACCTCTGTCCTATTCGGATTTTCATATTCCATAAAAGCACTATCTGACCTCATAACATTATTTCGCGTTTCGTACTTACCATTTGTACGTTCAAAATAACTTCTTTGTATATCCCAAAATGTATCTTTTCCCCAATCACTATAGCGTGATAAACCGAGTAAAAACTTTGGCGCAGCTATAATATTTTCTTCTTTTAATTTACTGTACTCTCTCAACTTCTGCTGATCTTTCGCTAACCCATAATCTGTCACATACATTTCTTTCAAAAATGAATGTGGGGCAACAGAAATACGTGCTAAATGCATACGTATATTCTCATCTCTTCGCACTTTATTCTTAAAATATGAAGAGTATTCTTTATAATCTAGTACCTTCGTATGCGTTTCATACAATTCATCGTTTGTTAACTTTAACGTCACATCTAAAATAACACCAAATAACCCATATCCCCCAATTACATACGGAAACAACTCAGCATTTTCTTCTCTACTTACATTACGCACCGTACCATCTGCCATTAACAATCTAAATGACTCTACTGTATCAATCAATGCTTCATGGCGAATATCACGCCCATGTACATTTACACTTAATGAACCACCAACAGTAAAAATATTTTGAGACTGCATCACTTGAACCGCCAGACCATACGGATTTACTTTCTTCTGAATATCATTCCACGTGACGCCACTTTGAACTGTAATTCGCTTCTTCTCTGGATTAAATTCTAGTATTTTATTATATCCCTTCATATCAAGCATCGTACCATGCGGATAATACGTCTGCCCGCCTTGGCTATGTTGCATACCAGCAATCGAAATTTTCTCTCCAGAAACATTTGCATCTTGCACTAATTTTATTAACGAGTGCTCATCAGTAGCACTTTCAACACGTTTTATTTTTGTCGGAAGCAATTTACCTACATCACTCATAATAGGATGATCAAGTTGTTCTTTATATGTATGTACAGACGTTGCAAGCAACACTGTATAAGCTACAACAACCACCGCTATCTTTCTTTTTCTCAAACGACACTCTCCTCTTCTACAATTTTCCCTCTTCATATTGTACATATTTTCCTAAGAAGAAAGTATACAAAAAAGAGGGCACCTTATTTTAGGTCCCCCTCATCAAAACTGTTACTTTGCTGCTGGCAATTGTATTGGGTCAAACTTTTCGTACGACGTATATTTTGCGTTCGTAATAATGTGCGCTTTATCCTTGCCATTACTACTCATAATCATGTCTATCTTTGCTGATTCATATTTAAAATCTTTTGTAATGATATATTCTGCATCCACTTCTTCTATCTTCGCATTTTGTGCTTGTAACATTTTCTTCTGCGTTTCATCCATGCTAGTTAACATACTTTCTGTTTCTTGCCCTTTTAATGTAAATTTCAGTTTATATTTATCTCCGCTTTTCTCCATCTTCATTTTATCTAAAACTACTTCCGGTACTTCTAACTTATCTATAATATCTTGAGTTGCTTTCATTCCACCAGCGTTTAATTGCTCCTCTGGTACGGTTATAACTTCTCCTGTATTAGGGTTTTTTACCTCACCAGCAACTTTACCATCCACAGTATACACTACAACATCTGTACCGGAAATATTCATTTCAGAACGAGAATTCTTTGTCTTTGGCTCTAATTGCATCTTAGCCTTTACTATATCCATCTCTGTTCCCTCAGCTTTTACCCCTACACCATATGTCATCGTTACATGTTCTTCATTTTTAAAAGCTTCGTTCGTTTTCTTGAAAACATCCCTCGCCGTTAATTCCTTTTCTTTTTGAACTGATTCTTTTTTCGGCTCATCCGTCTTTGCTGTTTTCTCATTACTACACCCTACCCCTAGACTGACTGCAAGTACTAAACTTGAAACAAAAATAATTTTTTTCATACTGTCGCCCCCTTTCCCAAAATAATATCACCTCTTTTCCTATGAAATCTATATAATTTTTAATCTATACTCGCTATATAGCGACATGTTTAATAAAGATCTTAAATATGATGTAAATAACGACAACTCATTTCAGGAGGTCATTATGAAGGCGATCATTTGCACACAGTATGGACCACCTAACGTTCTTCAGCTTCAAAATATAGAGAAACCTACACCTAAAAAGAACGAAGTATTAGTTAAAATTCACGCAACAAGTGTATCGACTGGAGATTGTAGAATACGCGGATTTAATAGCCCTCTATTATTTTGGATTCCTATGCGACTTGTATTAGGACTTAGAAAACCGAGAAACCCTATACTTGGCGTAGAATTAGCAGGAGAGATAGAGGATATTGGGACAGATGTAACTCAATTTAAAAAAGGAGATCAAATTTTTGCATTAACAGAACTAAATCTTGGTGGTTATGCCGAATACACATGCGTGCATGAAAGTGGATTAATAACATTAAAACCTACCAATGTAACGTATGAAGAAGCGGCAGTTATTCCTTTTGGTGGAACTTCAGCGTTGCATTTTCTGAGAAAAGGCCGGATAAAAAAGGGGCAACAAGTTCTCATATATGGTGCCTCTGGATCAGTAGGAACAGCTGCCATACAACTCGCTAAATATTTTGGTGCGACCGTTACAGCTGTTTGTAGTAATTCAAATTTTGAACTCGTGCAATCTTTAGGAGCGGATAAAGTAATTGATTATACGAAAGAAGATTTTACTAAGCGGCGCGAGCGTTACGATATTATATTTGATGCAGTTGGGAAGTATAAAAAATCCCTTTGTACAAATACATTAACACCCAATGGAAAATATGTATCTGTTAATGGAATGATGGCAAAAGTAAGTAAAGAGGATATGATTCTACTAAAAGAACTAACTGAAACAGAACATTTAAAACCTGTTATTGATAGAACTTACCGATTAGAAGAAATTGCTGAAGCTCATATGTATGTGGAAATAGGGCATAAAAAAGGGAACGTTTCGATTACCTTAAAATAAAATATATTCAGAAAATAACATTGACAATTCTTTTTGTAAGATTTACTATTAGTACCATATTAAAAACTACATACACATACTCTTATCAAGAGTGGCGGAGGGACTGGCCCGATGATGCCCGGCAACCGAGCTTATGACATATAAGCTAAGGTGCTAATTCCTGCAAAACGAGTTTTCGTTTTGGAAGATAAGAGAGGAACCCATTTTGTCTATTCGGCACCTCTCTTATTTTTGAGAGGTGCTTTTTATTTTGGAACGTATATGAAGGGGGAATTATAGATGAAGAAAGTATTATTAAGCATTGTAAGTGGGACAGTCTTATTATTAGGCGCATGTAGCGCGAGTTCAGATAAAGAAGTAAAAGCACTAGATGAGAAAAAGATTACGGTCGGCGTAACTGGTGGACCGCATGAACAAATTTTTGAAAAGGTAAAAGAAGTGGCAGCGAAAGACGGACTCGAAATCGATGTGAAAATATTTAATGATTATGTAGCGCCAAACGTATCTTTGGATGAAAAAAACCTTGATGTAAATAGCTATCAAACGAAATCATATTTAGACACATTTAAATCTGAACGTAATATGAAATTAACAGAAGTATTCTCAACAGTAACATTCCCTATGGGCATATATTCTAAAGGCATAAAAGATGTAAAAGACTTAAAAGATGGCGATGCGATCGCTGTACCAAATGATCCAACGAATGAACTTCGAGCTTTAAAACTATTTGAAAAAGCTGGAGTTTTAAAAGTTGATCCAAAGGCTACAGAAAAAGCGACTGCAAAAGATGTAATTGAAAATCCAAAAAATTTAAAGATTGTTGAATTAGAAGCATCTCAATTACCAACTCAGCTAAGTGAAGTAAAAGCAGCTGCAATTAATACGAACTTTGCATTAGGTGCAAAATTAAGCCCTGCGAAAGATTCTATCTTCCGCGAAGGAAAAGATTCACCATATGTGAACTGGGTCGTTGTTCGTACTGAAAATAAAGATGATGCTGTTATAAATAAATTAAAGAAAGCTTATCAATCTAAAGAAGTAAAAGAATTTATCGAGAAAAAATTTGATGGTTCTGCTTTACCATCTTGGTAGGGGCTGACGATAATGATTGAATTAAAAAATGTATCCAAAGTATTTACAACAAAAAAAGGGAATGTGGAAGCTCTTAAGTCTACTTCCCTTCAAGTAAAAAAGGGCGAAGTATTTGGAATCATTGGCTATAGTGGCGCTGGTAAAAGTACATTAATTCGATGTGTCAATTTATTAGAAAAACCAACGACAGGAAATATCATTGTAAACGGCCAAGACTTAACAACTTTATCAGCAAAAGAACTAGCGAAAGCGCGACAAAAAATCGGGATGATTTTTCAAGGATTCAATTTACTTAAAACAGTGACTGTTTATGAAAATATCGCATTACCGTTACGTCTTGCTGGCATTCCAAAAGTAGAAATTGAAAAAAGAGTAGAAAAGTATTTACGTATTGTCGATCTTTTTAATCGAAAAGATGCCTATCCGAGTGAACTTTCTGGTGGCCAGAAACAACGTGTTGCCATTGCACGTGCACTATCACATGAACCAGAAGTGTTATTAAGCGACGAAGCAACGAGCGCTTTAGATCCAGAAACAACGGATTCTATTCTTGACTTATTATTAAAGATTAATGAAGAAATTGGGGTCACAATTTTATTAATTACACATGAAATGAATGTCATCCAGCGTATATGTGACCAAGTTGCTGTTATGGAACATGGAGCAGTAGTGGAAAGCGGGACTATGAAGGACATATTCACAAACCCACAACATGCAACAACGAAGAAATTTGTAAATAGCGCATTTGCAACAAAAATTCCAGAAGAAGTACAAAAAGAACTTCAAACTACTGGTGAAATTGTAACTCTTTCTTTTATAGGAAATTCTTCAGGAGAACCAGCATTAGCTGTCGCTACAAAACGATTCCAAGTATATCCGAATATTTTATCCGGTAATATTACTCAATTAAAACATGAAGCTTACGGGAAACTTGTCATTCATATGCAAGGAGAACAAAATGAAATCAACCGTGCTTTATCATTTTTACAAGAACAAGGAATCATCGTAGAAGGAGGTAGAACAGATCATGGAAAACAAGTCCTTTTTGGATGAATGGGGTAAAGTCATATGGGAAGCAACTATTCAAACATTTCAAATGACATCTATTTCACTATTCATCTCTATCCTTATTGCACTACCACTTGGCGTCACACTTGTTTTAGCAAGACCTGGTGGGCAACATGAAAATAAAATCATTTATCCAATTCTTAATACAATTATTAATATTATTCGCTCTCTTCCATTTATCATTCTACTATTCTTTATTTTACCTTTTACAAAGTTTCTAGTGGGAACATCCATTGGTGTTCAAGGTGTCATCGTACCGCTTGTCGTCTTCACTGCTCCCTATATCGCAAGATTGATGGAGACAGCATTATTAGAAGTCGATCGTGGTGTTATTGAAGCTTACCAAGCAATGGGCGTTTCTACTATAAAAATCATTTGGCACGTTATGGTGAAAGAAGCTCGTCCCTCCCTTGTACTTGGGTTAACAATCGCGACAATTGGATTAATTGGCGCAACAGCAATGGCTGGGCTTGTAGGTGCTGGTGGTCTTGGTGATTTAGCATATCGATTCGGACATTTACGCTACGAACCGGAAGTAATGTATGCAACCGTCTTTATTTTAATTATCCTCGTTCAAGGGCTACAGTCTTTAGGGAATGGTGTTGCACGAAGATTGAAGAAAGATTAAAAAAGAAGGTATCTCACCAGGGTGAGATACCTTCTTTTTATCTTTTAAACCCACCTTCAGAATGAATAACTTGTCCCGTAATCCATTCTGCCTCTTCACTTACTAAAAACGTAATGAGTCTTGCTGCATCCCTCGGCTCACCAATTCTACCAAAAGGAAACATCGGCTTTAACCCTTGCTTTATCTCTTCAGTCATCCAGCCTGTATCGGTTGGACCTGGGTTAATTGCATTCACTGTTATTCCTAAATGAGCTACCTCGGCTGACAACGAACTCGTAAGGGCATCAATAGCTCCCTTCGTTGTTGCATACGCCAGTTCCCCAACCATAGGCCCTTGAAATTGCCCCGAAGTCATATTCACAATTCTACCACCAGATTTCTTATCAAATCCTCTTGCAAATTGACTACTTAACAATGTAGTCGCACGAATATTGACCATGTAGTGCTTCTCTAATTCTTCAGCAGTCAAATTAGAGAAGTCATTATTTGTAGAATACGCTGCATTATTAATTAATATATGAGGGTAGCCTAGTTGTTCAGTAACTTTATTTATAAGCTCTTTCGGTGCATCATTCTGAGTTAAATCTAACTCCATACTCGATACTTTAACACCGTTTTTTAGTAACTCTTCTTTTAATTGTGTTTGTTCACTTTGATCAACGCCCCAAGGCATCTCTTTATCGTACGCTGTCCAATACGTAAAAAATATATCGTATCCTGCTCCAGCTAATTCTTTACAAATCGCTGCGCCTATACCATCTAGACGACTTACACCTGTCACAACTGCTACTTTATTTTTTAATTGATTCATTATATACTCCTCCAATTTTAAAGGACGCATATTTTATATAAGAGATATAAAATTCCCTACACATTATCCTTACAAAAGGGATGTACAAGCCAAATATGCAGTCCTTGAATGATTTATAGATAGCTAAATAAACTCTCACTTATGAGAGCAAAATTTATGTATCTAGTTTCTAATCATTACAAGCTCATCCACATATTAAGTCCTTGTCCCCTTTCCATATATCTCTATTTCTATCATACCAATATGATGTAATATTTCAAATGATAAAAAAATAAAAGTCGATATTCCATGCCGACATTCTACTAATTTTAATATATTACAATAACTAAATAATTAAAATACTCAGAAAAACACTGGTAAATACTGGCTTACTTTCTTATAATAAAACGTGGGGCTAATGTGAGAGTTTAGTTTTACACAAATAGGGGGAAGAAACATGTCAAAAAAATTACTTTCTTTATTTTCTACAGTAATCGTAGCAGCTCTTGTAATAACTGGCTGTGGTCAAAGCGATACGACAAATAAAGAACAAAAAGAAAATGCAACAAAAGAAAGCAAACCGGATACAACGAAAGAAAGTAAACCTGCTGAAAAAAAATCTGAAGATAAAAAAACTGAGGATAAAAAGACGGAAAATACCGCTACTAGCTCCAGCGATTATTCTAAACTTATTTCCTATATGGAAAAAGAAACAGGCGGGAAAACAAAAGTTCTTTTTGAAAATAAGGAACCACAAGTTTATAAAGCTGAAGATATTTCAGTATCGATGAACAGTTATACATTAGTTGAATTAAATGGATTCCATACGGACTTTAACATTCCATTTAACCGTCAAACAGAGGGCGGAGTCATTCTTGTGAACTATAGCGTAAAAAATAGTTCAGCTAAAGATATTTATTATATGCCAGCATTGGACATATCGTTTACTGGTGCGCAGAAGGTATATAGTAACTATAAAGATTTAATTCCAAAAGAAGATCAGCTACCAACTAAGCTTGCTCCAACGAATGATTACTTAGTAAAAGCAGGAGAAACTATTTCTGGTTATATCGCGTATCCATTCGGAAAAGATGATCTAGCAAAAATTTCAAGTCTCTCAACAGTCTCAGTCACAGTCCCAACTGCACAAGCTAATAAAGGAAAATTCGACGCTCCAATCGGAAGTCCTGGAAGCTTTTCATTAAGTTTAAACAAACAAGGTGCTGAAAAGGTTGCAACAGATAATGCTTTCTACCAAGATAAAGCTACAGCTAATAACATGGGCGATAAAAAAATGTTAAAAGAGAAATCAAGTATTAATAACAGCCAAGAATTAGGCGCTGTTAATGTTACATTAGATGGATATCAATTTACTCAATTCACACCAAATTCCGCCGAAGCACCGCGCTTTGCAAATTTCAAAAACGGTATTGTTCTATTAACGGTGAAATTCAAGCTTGATAACAAAGATACTCAAGATGTTTCACTATCTCCTATAAGCTCTACATTGAGAGTGAATGATGGTACACAATATACGATTAATGAAGGCATGCTACTAAATTACGACTATAACGCTTCAGTCAAAACGGGAACATCTGGAGAGTTACTGCAAGTGTTTATTTTAGATCAAGAGCAGTATGAGAAGATTTGGAAAGACAAAAGCTTTGAGATTGAGTTAGGACCTATGAGAAATAAAGAAGCTAAAGATATTTCACAAGGTAAAAAAGCTAAGTTTACATTACCTAAATAAATTACTAAATATATAATAGAAAAGGCATATAACATATGATTGTTATATGCCTTTTTTATTTGTATCAAGAACAAAACTTTAATTTAAGTGTATACATTTACTATTACCTATTCGTTGTATAAGTGTAGGGAGGAAAAATGATGGGAAAAGAAAATATATTAACCTCCTATCTTATCAATTTAGGAGAGGAAGTGTTCAAACTATTATTAGCGAAAGGGGCTATAAAAGAAGATGCAGAAGACATCATCCAAAATACCTTCTATAAAGTATACACATTGCTAGATAGCTTAACCGAGGATAACATACGTCCATGGTTTTTCAGAGTCGCATTAAATGAATACATTGACTTAAAGAGAAAAAAAGAGCAACAGAACATCTATTTAACTGAAGAGATTTATTCAAAATTACAATATACAGACCGAGAACTGGATGCTGTTTTAAATAAAGATGAGATTTTCTATCTATTAAAAGATATAAAACTAGAATATAAAGAAGCCTTCTTTTTAAAGTATTATTACGATTTTACATATGAAGAAATCGCCCCAATACTAGATATTCAAGTGAACAGTGTTAAACAAAAATTACATCGCGCACGTAAAACCATTCATGCAAAAATAGGAGGAAAACGTTAATGGATACTTCTTTAAAAGGTGCATTAAAAAAAGCTAAAAGGAAACAGTTATTTAAAAACATCATTACTTCTATTATCGTTGTAATCATGCTTATCCCTATCATTTATAAGGTTGGTAATTACTTCGCAGCGAAAGGCTCTATGAGGCTTCACGAACAACTCTTTTTATATAATTCAATTGCAGAACCGAATGTACAAATTGATTCTCAAGTAACGAGTAACTCCTCTATGTTTGGCGGCAATATTACATCAAATCGTTCTAAAAATATTAATGGTTACGTAGTAAAATGGAATACACTGACAAGCCCTTACGATTGGTTTCGCTCTAACATCGATTACAATGAGGTAATACCAGGAACTCATTGGGGGAGGTCTAATACAGAGTCTTATAATTACGATAAACAAACGAAAAATAAAGTTGCTACATTTTATAATCCGGACATCAAGGAATATTACGATGGAGTCAAAAATGAATTAAGTGCAGTTTCCAAAATGGAAAACTATGTTGCGGAAGTCGCCATCTCTTTCGATCAACCATATACATTAAAAGAAATTCAAACAAAAATACCAGATAACTTAAATATCGTATGGCTATATATGGTCTCACCTATTAGAGATGAAAGTAGAGGTCCTGCCGGTATGCCTGTTTACGGATTCAATCCAGACAAGTCCCCTGAAGAAGCATACAAAGAGTTCATTGATTCACTTAACCAATACGATGACGATGGACATGACAAAGATATGCAGAAGTTTTTAAAATCAAACAAGGGCAAACCATTCGATCAAGTGAAAATTTTAGGTGTTATGCTAACAGGAAAAACAGAAAACTTTAAGGTATTAGAAAACCAAGACTTTATTCGCGGTGCTTCTGTAGGGGTTACTGCACAAGTTGTTCCTTATATAAAACCAGAGAAATAATAAGGAACATACATATGAACTTAAAGAACATACATGAACCTGTTTACTAAGGGAGCTATCCGCTACAATAGATAGCTCCTATCCCTCATTTATTGCTTAATTTTCAAAAATAAACTTCACAATATTTTATGTGCAATTTTATAAATAAAAAATCATAAATTTGTTCACATTATATCCATTGTGAATTTTTTCACAATGGATATATAATAAACTTGTAAATACAATATTGGAGGGATTTCAATGGTTATCAATTTTTTAAGAACTGATAAACGTGCTGCTTTCATATTATTATTTTTACGACTTTACATAGGATATACATGGCTCGCTGCTGGGATAGGCAAAGTCTTCGGACAATCCTTTGACGCAAGTGGTTTTCTAAAGGGCGCTATCGCTCAGGCGTCAGGTGCCCACCCTGCCGTACAAAGTTGGTGGGCAGATTTCCTTCAACATTTTGTTCTTCCAAACGCAGATCTATTTAGCTTTTTAGTTCAATGGGGAGAAATTTTAGTAGGTCTAGGTTTGATTTTAGGCGGATTAACAAAAACAGCTGCATTTTTCGGAATCATAATGAATCTTTCATTTTTATTAAGCGGAACTGTTAGTGTAAACCCAAACCTGCTTATTTTGACTATGTTCATTTTAGTTGCAGGACAGAACGCTGGACGTATTGGATTAGATGGTTATGTTTTCCCAAAACCTTTCCGTAAAAACAACCACGGAACATATAAATTAAGTAAAACTGCGTAGTAACGGTTTACTTTTAAACTATAAATAAGAAAAAGAGCCTACATATTAGGCTCTTTTTTGTTTACTCTAAATTTAAACTCTTAACGAGCCACGAAAACCTCTGGCAGCATAATAAGAGTCTGCCCCATTGTGATACACGAAAACGTGTCCGAAGCGATAATCGCAAAATAGAGCACCACCGAGTTCCCGAATATCTGAAGGCGTTTGTACCCAGCTTGATGATTTCATATCGAAATCTCCAAATTGTTGCAACTCTCGATATTGTTCTTCCGTTAATAATTCAATGCCCATAGCAGCTGCTACATCAATAACGTTATTTTCTGGTTTATGTTTTTTTCTTGCCTCTAACGCTTCAAGATCATAACAAAGACTTCTGCGGCCTTTAGGACTCTCCTTTGAACAATCATAGAAAGTATACTCATCCTTCTCTTCATCATAACCAACAACATCCGGCTCGCCGCCAGTTACTTCCATTTCATGAATTGACCATAATTTTTCATTATTAGCAGCTAGCTTTGCTTCAACTTTAGCCCATTCAAGACCTTCATGGCGGTTCATATTTTTCTCAAAACGAGCTTGTAATACTTTTAATAGCTCTTCACGTTGTTCTACAGATAACTCATTTTTATTCGCTGTCATATTAGTCCTCCGAATTATGTTTCCTTATAATCATAATGGCTTGCATGCAGTTTACAACAATCCGACCCAATTGTACACTGAAAAACCCCTATGCGTATATCCATTATATAGTACTAAAATCTCTCATGCTTTCTCCAAGAATATAGTGTGAAAACCACATCAAGTTCTGCTTCATAATAGCTACTCTCATTCCTGGCTGATCCGAACTATATGCCATTCCTTTAAATATAATTAATTCTGTATCAACTTCCATGTCTCTTAATCCTTCATATAGCTCATATGCATTTGTAATTGGAATTCTTACATCCTTTTCTCCATGTTGAATTAACGTAGGCGTACAAGCTGATTTAATATATGTCATTGGTGATGTTTTCTTATATATATCTGGATCATTCCATGGAGTATTTCCTAAATACATTCTAATAAAGTAAGGGATATCTGTATTTACATAATGGGTACTCCAGTTCGTAATTCCACCTCCAACTGAAATGGCTTTAAATCTACTACTAAATGTAGAACAGAAAGCTGATATATATCCTCCGTTACTCCATCCCATAACTCCTACTTTATCTTTATCTACAATCCCTTTTTCAACTAGTGCCTCCACTCCAGATATAACATCATCATAATCAGCAAATCCTTGTTTTCTATAGTTTGCTTTTAAAAATTCATTACCATAACCAGAACTTCCTCTATAGTTTGGTTCTAAAACGATAAAGCCTTTTTCAACAAACTGTTCAATCGGATATTTCTCATTGAAGCAGTCTGAAAATATCGGAAAGGACGCCCAATTCGGACCACCATGGATTACTACTAATAAAGGATATTTTTTATTTGCCTCAAACTCTACTGGGGTTGATAAAACACCCTCTATTTCAAGACCATCACTACTTTGCCATGAGATGATTTCCATCCTTTGTTATAGAGGCATCCATTATAAAGCCATCTACTTTTTCGCTTAACATTTCCACAGTGCCATCTTCAGATAGCAATCCAATACGGTAATTCGTTTTTTCCTGCCATCTCATTAAAATCCCTTTAGCTGTCCACTGTAATGGTATAACCGTACTATCAAAATCTGTTAAAGGGACAATTCGTTCTCCAGTATTCAGATCATATATCTCTAATGTTCTGTCTTCTATATGTGTCTTATAATAATCTTTCTCCTTTATACTTGCTGAATAACATATTTTGCTGCCCTCAGGAGAAAAACAAACACTCCCGCCCAACAACTTATCTATACTCATCTTTTGCAGTTCCCTAGCTTCAACATCTAATATGTATAGATCACCATTCATATGATCGTTTAGGCTTGGTGTAGCCATACATACAACCTTTTTCCCATCATTTGAAATATCAAAGTTATGTATATAAAAATCCTTACCGTCCGTTAGTTGATAAACACCGTTAATCTCGCGTTCCTCTTTATCATTTTGTATCACCTTTTCTATCTCAATGTAGTATAAACAATTATCCCGATGTTCCTTACCTACATGGTGGAAATCTCCATATCGTTCCTTACGTTTCTTTATTTCCGCACATTCTTTCGACTGTGCAACATAATAAAAACCTTTACCCGTGGGATCCCATTTAAATGTACTAATCCCTTCTTCCTCATCAGTCATTTGAACCTCACTACAACCATCTATTGATTTAACAAAGATCTGATTTGTATTAGCCCCTTCACCACCCGGACTAAGGTATGCAATAGTCTTAGAATCTGGAGACCATAATGGATGCGTACTATCTATACCTCCAGTTGTTAGTGGATAACTCTGCCCTTTATCTTTCTCATATATCCATACATGACTTCTATACGTATTGCCTTCCCAGTTAGCACTCTTCTTAACAAATGCTACATTTTTGCCGTCATCGCTTATATTCGTACTTGATAAGGTTGGTAATGAAATAATCTCTTCTATACTTAAATATGTTTTTGCCTTCACTTTCATTAATAAGCCCCCTTGTAATGACCATGAATCTATCGCCTCTTCTCTTCGTGATAAAGAAAATTGTTCACGCATACTTAAAATAATAACGGAAAATTCAGATAAACAAAAGCGAACCTGATAAAGTAAAACTTTAATTAATAGGATGCTGTCTACTTATCAATTTTAGGTGTTCTTTTTTTGGCATAAAAATACCCCTTTAGATACGTTATCTAAAGGGGTACAAATTCATAAATTTATTTTAAAGCTTTTATTAACCTACTAATCTCCTACTCAACCGTTACAGACTTAGCTAAGTTACGTGGCTTATCAACATCACACTCACGGTGAAGTGCTGCGTAGTATGAGATAAGTTGTAATGGAATAACTGCTACTAGCGGTGCTAGTGCTTCGTGTACAGCTGGTAACACGAAGCTGTCACCTTCCATTTCTAAACCTTTCATTGAGATGATACATGGGTTAGCTCCGCGTGCTACTACTTCTTTCACGTTACCACGAATTCCAAGGTTTACGTGCTCTTGTGTAGCAAGTGCGATAACTGGTGTACCATTTTCGATTAAAGCGATTGTACCGTGTTTTAACTCTCCTCCAGCAAATCCTTCTGCTTGGATGTAAGAAATTTCTTTTAGCTTTAACGCACCTTCTAATCCTACGTAGAAGTCTACGCTACGTCCGATGAAGAAACAGTTGCGCGTTGTTGCTAAAAATTGTTTTGCTAATGCGTCCATTTCTTCTTTTTGATCACAAAGTTGTACCATTGCATTCGCTACAAGTCCTAATTCGTGTGTTAAATCGAAATCAAGAACTTCGCCCTTCGCTTTAGCGATATCCGCTGCTAAAATTGAAAGTACCGCAAGCTGTGCTGTGTAAGCTTTCGTTGATGCAACTGCGATTTCCGGCCCCGCGTATAACGGAAGTGTATAATCAGCTTCACGAGAAAGCGTAGAACCAGGTACGTTTGTAATTGTTAATGCTTTATGACCCATTTCATTTGTTTGTACAAGTACTGCACGGCTATCAGCTGTTTCACCACTTTGTGAAATGTAAATGAAGAATGGTCTTTCTGTTAATAATGGCATGTTATAAGAGAATTCACTTGCTACATGCACTTCAACTGGCATTTTTGCAAATTTCTCGATAAATTGTTTTCCAACAAGACCTGCATGATAACTTGTTCCACATGCAATGATGTAAATACGATCGCTATCTAAAATTGCATTACGAATGTCTTGATCTAATTCAATCTCGCCATTTTCATCTTGATACTTTTGAATTATATTACGGATTACAAGTGGTTGCTCATCGATTTCTTTAAGCATGAAATGAGGGTATGTTCCTTTTTCAATATCACTTGCGTCTAATTCCGCTGTAAACGGTGCACGTTCAATCGTTTCACCCTGTAAGTTTTTAATTGTAATACTTTCTTTCGTTACAATTACAATTTCTTTATCCATTAATTCAATAAATTGATCTGTAACTTGTAACATCGCCATAGCGTCGCTCGCCACAACATTAAAGTTGTCACCAACACCTACTAATAGCGGGCTTTTGTTTTTAGCAACATAAATCATGTTTGGATTTTCAGCATCAAGTAATCCGATTGCATAAGAACCATGTAAAAGAGATAGCGTATTACGGAACGCTTCTTCTACACTTAATCCTGTGCTCACTTGTTGTTCCATAAGCTGTACGATAACCTCTGTATCTGTTTCACTTACGAACGTTACATCTTGTAAATATTCCTTTTTCACTAATTCATAGTTTTCAATTACACCGTTATGAACTAATGTAAAGCGTTTTGATGTACTTTGATGCGGATGCGCGTTTACTTTGCTTGGAACACCATGTGTAGCCCAGCGTGTGTGACCGATTCCCACGCTTGCTGCTACGTTCTCATCTACGATTTCGCGAAGTTTTGCAATACGACCTTTTTCCTTGTATACAACAACACCGTTCTCTGCTTGTACTGCAATACCTGCTGAATCATATCCACGATATTCTAGCTTTTCTAAACCTTTTAATAAAATTTCCTTTGCATCTTGCTCTCCAATAAATCCTACGATTCCACACATGTTTAGTCGCCGTTACAAATGCTTACACTGCTCTGCGAACATGTAACGACATAGTCTGATACCATTTTTATTTATACTAAAAAACGGATTACATATTGCTAGCCCTGTAAGCTTGTAACGGCTTTCACCTTCCTCTCGATTGGGTTTAAGTCCGTATATACTTATACAGCTAGTTTGTATCCGTTCCTTTTCTCTCATCACACTTTCACCTTTGTCCACTAAGTCACCTTAATGATTTAAGTAAAAGCTTGCGGTTGTGATGAACAACCGGGAGTCATCCGCCGAAATCTCGATAAACCCCACCTCGTCAACTACACTGCTTGTAGTTCTGGCGCTTTTATAATTTACAATATTTCCTTTGAGAAAAAGAACAAGACCATCTTATAACAAACTTGGATAAATCGTCAATGAAATTTTTTTCATTATCTATAAAACATATGAAAAAGGAGCACTTCTTGTGCTCCTTTTCAATAAATTTATCGAATTATTCAGCGCCAACTTCAGCTTTTACAACTTCTACAATGCGATGTACATATGCGTCACAAACTTCTTGTGTTGGTGCTTCTGCCATTACACGAATAAGTGGCTCTGTTCCAGATGGACGGACAAGAATGCGGCCATCACCGTTCATTTCTTCCTCTACAACACGAATAATTTCTTTAATTTTTTCATTTTCTAATGCTAGTTTTTTATCCGTTACACGAACGTTTACTAGTAATTGTGGGAATTTTGTCATTTCTCCTGCAAGCTCAGATAATGGTTTTTTCGTCATTTTCATGATGTTTACAAGTTGAAGTGCACTTAACATTCCATCACCAGTTGTAATGTAATCAAGTAAGATAATGTGACCTGATTGTTCTCCGCCCAGGTTATATCCACCACGCTTCATCTCTTCCATTACATAGCGATCACCAACTGCTGTTTTATCACTTGTAATACCGTTAGCTTCAAGTGCTTTATAGAACCCTAAGTTACTCATAACTGTTGAAACAACTGTATTGTGCTTTAGTTGACCAGTTTCTTTCATGTACTTTGCACAAATAAACATAATTTGATCGCCATCAACGATGTTTCCTTTTTCATCTACAGCGATTAAGCGGTCACCATCACCATCAAAAGCAAGACCGATATCAGCACCTTTTTCTTTTACTAATTTAGCTAATACTTCTGGATGTGTAGAACCTACTCCATCGTTAATGTTCATACCGTTTGGTGAAGTTCCCATTGTTGAAATATCAGCTTCTAAATCAGCAAATAAGTACGGAGCTAAAGAAGATGTAGCACCGTGCGCACAATCTAAAGCGATATGTAAACCAGAGAAATCTTCCTCTACCGTTTGTTTAATGTATTGTAAATACTTTTGTCCACCTTCAAAATAATCACTCACTTGTCCAAGGTTAGTACCTGTTGGACGTGGTAATTCATCAACTTCTTTATCTAATAAAGCTTCGATTTCTGCTTCTTGCTCATCTGTTAATTTAAAACCGTCTGAACCGAAGAATTTAATTCCGTTATCTTGTACTGGATTATGAGATGCAGAAATCATAACACCTGCTTGTGCATCTAACGCTTTTGTTAAATAAGCAACACCTGGTGTAGAAATAACACCAAGACGCATTACTTCTGCTCCAGTTGATAATAGACCTGCTACTAAAGCTCCTTCTAACATATGTCCTGATATACGTGTATCACGGCCGATAATTACTTTTGGGCGATCTGTATCTTTTGTTAATACATAACCACCAAAACGTCCAATTTTGAACGCTAATTCAGGTGTTAGTTCCTGGTTCGCAACCCCGCGTACTCCATCTGTACCAAAATATTTACCCATTATGATTCGCTCCTTTTTCTGGCTCTTTTTGATTATCTACTGTTGGCTCTTGATTAGTTTCTTTTTCTTTTTCATTATTTTGTTCCTGTTCCTTTTCTTGGTCAGGCTTAGGCTTAGGTTCAGGCTCAGGATTTTTTGGTTTTTCAGTTTGATTATCTTGGTTATTATTTGAATCTGGTTTTTCAACATTACCTTGTACTTCTTTATCTGGATTTTCTTTCTTCACAATTGTGACTCTAGCACTTTTTTGTTTCGGCTCTATTGAAATATTACCAGGGCCGCTCACTTGAATAGAAACATCCTTCGTCCCCGGAGATACATTTTGCAGATTAATCGCAGCTGTTATTTGAGCAGCTGTTATTTTATCTACTATACTTGTTTCTCCTGAAATTTCAACGCTTATCTTCCCATCTTGCGGCGAAAGTAGCTGAGCAGTAACATCTTTAGAAAGTCCATTTTTTTGAATAGATATACCATCAATTGTTCTTGTTTTCGTTTGTTTTGTTTTTTGCACGCCTACTGAAACCTTCACTTGATTCGGTTTCGCACTTGTTACACCTTTTGGCAATAAAACAGAGGTATCGAATGTTGTAGACTCTGTCAATTGACTAAGATCTACTTCGACCCCCTCTATCGATTGTATATTATCCAATACATCTTTTGGACCTGCTATCGTTACTTCTCGCGGCTCAACGCTAATATTTGTAACGGCCAATCCTTCTGGCAAACTCCCCTTTTTTGTATACGTTATAGGAACAGTTTTTTCCGTATTATTGGCCGTAACTTGCGTCGCCACATTTAACGTTACACTAATTTTAGATGGACTCGTTCTTACATTTAAACGTTTTCCTTCTTTATTGTATAATGTAACTTCAGCTGTTTTGGTAACAGTTTTATTAACACCTTTTAAATCAATATACGCCTTAGCAGATGAAATACTTTCAATTTCTTCTTTCGTTCCAACTACCTCAACCGTATCAGGTTTAATATTTGATTTTTCAAGAGTAGCACCCGCTGGCATTTGATCCTCATTTGATAATTTTAAATCTACATGAACATATTTTCTCGCTTTTTCATGAAGAGTAATTTTAATTGTGGACGGCTGAACTGTTCCTTTCACATCATCTGGAAGCCCGTTCGTTTTCAAAGAAACTTCATACGTTCCTTTTTCGCTATCTCTCAAATCAACTGGTATATCAAATTGTTTCTTCGCCTTTGCTGTAGCAACTGCTGCTTTTGGGCCCTCTAACTTCACTTTGACGCCCTCTGCCGGAATACCGCTTACAATATATTTCTCTTCATCATACTTAAGGTTAATAGCATAATTAGTTAATGTTTCTTTCGCATCATTTGCAAAAGGTAGTATCCCTGATGTCGTATTTTTTTCAGTTAAAGTCGCTGACATAAAAAGCATACACGCCAATAGTAGTGAGATCCCCTTTAGAAACCAATGATTCTCCATTAACTTATCCATGACGCTTTCTCCTCCAATTCCATAAAGACGAAGAAGTCGTTTTTTCGTTCGAACTAAATTCAGCTAACAACATATCTTTCAGTTGTTCTGTCTTCAAATCACGATGTAACTTACCATTTTTCGTTAAGGAAATTTGGCCTGTTTCTTCCGACACAACTACTGTAATACTATCAGTAACTTCACTAACTCCCATTGCAGCGCGATGTCTAGTTCCTAACTCCTTAGAGATAAATGGACTCTCCGATAACGGAAGATAACAAGCTGCTGCTTTAATGGTGCTTCCTTGCATAATTACTGCTCCATCGTGAAGAGGTGTATTTGGAATGAAAATATTAATGAGTAATTCCGATGATACGTTTGCATTTAGCGGAATACCCGTTTCCACATAATCACCCATACCAGTCTCTTTTGACAAAGTAATTAATGCACCAATTCTACGTTTTCCCATATATTCCGTCGCTTTCGCTATCGCTGTTGCAACGATTTCAGGTTCATCATCCTCATGAGTTCCAGTGCGCGAAAATAAACTCCCACGTCCTAGCTGCTCAAGTGCTCTTCGCAATTCTGGCTGAAAAATAATAATAACGGCTAAAAATCCCCACGTTAATACTTGCTCAGTCAGCCAATATAACGTTCGCAATTCAAGGAAAATACTGATCATCCGAACGACAATAATAACTGTAATCCCTTTTAAAAGTTGAACAGCTTTCGTCCCTCGGATTATGAGAATTAGCTTATATATAATAAACCATACAACGGCAATATCTAATGCCGTACTAAGATATTTCAAAATGGTCGTATCTTCAAAAGGCATGCTAACCCTTCCTCCTACTTACGAGCAATTCTATCCATATATTGAAATATTGTTTTATGCTCTATCTGTATGTATTTCCAACAACTAGTTAATTATACCATACATGAAACAAACAACAATTACAAACAACCTCCTTTAATCTAAATTGGTAAGATGTCAAACATTCTTATCGTACAGTATAATATAAATCATTATTATACGCCTATTTTCAAATAAAAAAAGCAACTTCTCAGTTGCTTTTCTTACATTTATTTTAGTTTTTCACCGAATAAAGAACCCATTAAAGCAACCGCTGTTGTTGCTGTTCTATTTCGCTCATCTAAAATCGTATTTACCTCAACAAACTCAGCAGATGTAACAATATCAGCTTCCGCTAACATTTCCATTGCTAAGTGGCTTTCACGATAAGATAAACCACCAATTACAGGTGTTCCAACTCCTGGTGCATCGTGAGGATCAAGGCCATCTAAATCTAATGATAAATGTACACCATCAGTATGAGATAAATACGCGATTGTTTCTTCCATAACGGCCGTCATACCCATACGATCAATCTCGTGCATTGAGAATACTTTAATGCCTTCATTACGAATAAAGTCTTTTTCTCCTTCATCTAGTGCACGTGCACCGATAATTACAACGTTCTCTTTTTTCACCTTTGGATATGCCCCGTATAAATCTACAAGTGAAGGATGTCCATACCCTAAACTTGCAGCAAGTGACATACCATGAATATTTCCAGATGGTGAAGTTTCCTCTGTATTTAAATCACCATGTGCATCATACCAAATAACACCTAAGTTTTTATAATGTTTTGCAACACCAGCTAATGTACCAATAGCAATACTATGGTCGCCACCTAATACAAGTGGAAAACGTCCTTCTTCTATAATATGATCCACCTTACTTGCTAATTCGTTACATACAGTTGCAACTTGTGTAAGGTTTCTTAAGCTTGTATTTACATCTATTTCTTTTTCTCTCTCTATACATATATCTCCCATATCTTTAACGTCATATCCAATTCCTTCGATTCTTTCAATTACACCTGCATAACGGATTGCGCTCGGCCCCATATCAACTCCACGACGCATTTGTCCTAAGTCCATTGGAACTCCAATAACTGAGATTTCTTTTTTCATAGATAGTATCCCCCTTTTGTGCCTTCACTAAATATTTTAAATCTTTTATATAGTCTGACTCAACTCGACATTTTTCTGTATGGATATACAAATTATTCACTTATATTTGCTTTAAAATCCAAATGTTAAGACTATTCTATGTATAAAGTTAACTTAATGAAATAACTACCATCATTATTATTAAATAATAATAAAAAACACTCCTACATTTAGAAGTGTTTTTCTGATGCTATTTTCCACACTAATGCAATATTCTTTGCTGTCATTTCAACATTCTCTTCTGCTACTTTATATGCCTCTTCTAATGTCATCGGACTCGCTGTAATACTAAATACTGCATCAATTCCTTTTCCATGGACAGCCGGATAATTAGGAGATACAGATCCTCCAATAGCGATAACAGGAATATAAAAACGCTTTGCACGCTCCGCAACACCTACAGGGGCCTTTCCATATGCTGTTTGTTCATCTATTCTACCTTCACCAGTTATAATTAAATCTGCTCCTTCTATATGCTTATCAAAATTTGTATAATCTAATACAATTTCAATTCCTCTCCGCAAGTTTCCCTTTAACACTGCAATAACAGCTGCTCCCATTCCTCCTGCAGCTCCTGCACCAGACATTTGAGATACGTCACAAGATAAGAATTGTTTAAAAATATGCGCATAATGCTTTAAATTCTCATCCAGCTCTTTCATCATCTCTGCATCCGCACCCTTTTGCCGTCCAAATACGAAAGATGCTCCTCTTATTCCAACTAACGGATTATCTACATCACATGCTGCTTCTATCTTTATATGCGCTAAACGGGAATCCATTTGGGAAAAATCAATAGCGACAATCGAATGTAACGTCCCTCCAGATGGATCTATGACTTCCCCTTCTCCATCTATAAACCTGACTCCTAAAGCCGACAACATACCCGCTCCACCATCATTTGTAGCACTTCCTCCAAGTCCTAAAATAATGTGCTCAGCTCCTTCGTCTAGTGCATGTAGTATAAGTTCTCCTGTTCCTTTCGTCGTTGTAATAAGTGGGTTTCGTTTTTCTACCGGAACATGTTGTAATCCTGATGCTGCTGCCATTTCAATAAACGCTGTCTTTTTATCTTTAGACATACCATAAAAGGCTTGTACGCTCTCTCTAAGCGGCCCTGTCACACGAAGTGATATAATACTTCCTCCTGTAGCATCAACAAGGGAATCAACCGTTCCTTCCCCTCCATCTCCAATCGGTATCTTTACATATTCTGCATTAGGGAAAATTGTCCCAAAACCTCTTTCTATAGCTTCACATACTTCTATAGCTTTTAAGCTTTCTTTATATGAATCAGATGCAATAACAACTTTCACAATTATCCCCTACCCTTTACTTTTACGTTTTCTTCATTTTAAACGACAAGTATGAAGGTTGTCTTTTCAAACACAAAAAAAGCTTACATCATATGATGTAAGCTTTTCTATTAGATGGAGCCTAGCGGGATCGAACCGCTGACCTCCTGCGTGCAAGGCAGGCGCTCTCCCAGCTGAGCTAAGGCCCCTTAGTAATTAAGCGGAAGACGGGATTCGAACCCGCGACCCCAACCTTGGCAAGGTTGTATTCTACCACTGAACTACTTCCGCGAAAATGGTGAGCCATGAAGGACTCGAACCTTCGACCCTCTGATTAAAAGTCAGATGCTCTACCAACTGAGCTAATGGCTCGTAAATGGCTGGGCTAGCTGGATTCGAACCAGCGCATGACGGAGTCAAAGTCCGTTGCCTTACCGCTTGGCTATAGCCCATTAATATTTACTAGTATGGTTATCTTTTCAAAAAAATAAACCCTCTCAGGTTATTTTAAAGAAAATGGTGGAGGGGGGCAGATTCGAACTGCCGAACCCGAAGGAGCGGATTTACAGTCCGCCGCGTTTAGCCACTTCGCTACCCCTCCGACATTTAAAATATATATGGTGGAGGATGACGGGATCGAACCGCCGACCCCCTGCTTGTAAGGCAGGTGCTCTCCCAGCTGAGCTAATCCTCCAAAAGTGGTGACCCGTACGGGATTCGAACCCGTGTTACCGCCGTGAAAGGGCGGTGTCTTAACCACTTGACCAACGGGCCAAAAATTGTAAAAATCTTCCCAAGCTTCCAACCGGGCTTGAACCGGTGACCTCTTCCTTACCATGGAAGTGCTCTACCAGCTGAGCTATGGAAGCATAATGGCTCCGCAGGTAGGACTCGAACCTACGACCGATCGGTTAACAGCCGATAGCTCTACCACTGAGCTACTGCGGAATAATATTAGCCTGGCAACGTCCTACTCTCACAGGGACAAGGTCCCAACTACCATCGGCGCTAGAGAACTTAACTTCCGTGTTCGGTATGGGAACGGGTGTGACCTCTCTGCCATCATTACCAGACTTTTATCATTATAAACATTTCTTTCGAAATGTCAAGAAGAAAATTATATATTCCTTCAAAACTAGATAACATTGCTTCATATTATATGGTTAAGTCCTCGATCTATTAGTATTCGTCAGCTCCACATGTCACCATGCTTCCACCTCGAACCTATCAACCTGATCATCTTTCAGGGATCTTACTAGCTTACGCTATGGGAAATCTCATCTTGAGGGGGGCTTCATGCTTAGATGCTTTCAGCACTTATCCCTTCCGCACATAGCTACCCAGCTATGCCCTTGGCAGAACAACTGGTACACCAGCGGTGCGTCCATCCCGGTCCTCTCGTACTAAGGACAGCTCCTCTCAAATTTCCTACGCCCACGACGGATAGGGACCGAACTGTCTCACGACGTTCTGAACCCAGCTCGCGTACCGCTTTAATGGGCGAACAGCCCAACCCTTGGGACCGACTACAGCCCCAGGATGCGATGAGCCGACATCGAGGTGCCAAACCTCCCCGTCGATGTGGACTCTTGGGGGAGATAAGCCTGTTATCCCCGGGGTAGCTTTTATCCGTTGAGCGATGGCCCTTCCATGCGGAACCACCGGATCACTAAGCCCGACTTTCGTCCCTGCTCGACTTGTAGGTCTCGCAGTCAAGCTCCCTTATGCCTTTGCACTCTACGAATGATTTCCAACCATTCTGAGGGAACCTTTGGGCGCCTCCGTTACACTTTAGGAGGCGACCGCCCCAGTCAAACTGCCCACCTGACACTGTCTCCCGGGTCGATAAGACCCGTAGGTTAGAATTTCAATACAGTCAGGGCGGTATCCCACCAGCGCCTCCACCGAAGCTAGCGCTCCGGTTTCAAAGGCTCCCGCCTATCCTGTACAAACTGTACCAAAATTCAATATCAGGCTACAGTAAAGCTCCACGGGGTCTTTCCGTCCTGTCGCGGGTAACCTGCATCTTCACAGGTACTATAATTTCACCGAGTCTCTGGTTGAGACAGTGCCCAAATCGTTACACCTTTCGTGCGGGTCGGAACTTACCCGACAAGGAATTTCGCTACCTTAGGACCGTTATAGTTACGGCCGCCGTTTACTGGGGCTTCAGTTCAGAGCTTCGCTTACGCTAACCCCTCTCCTTAACCTTCCAGCACCGGGCAGGTGTCACCCCCTATACTTCGCCTTACGGCTTCGCAGAGAGCTGTGTTTTTGCTAAACAGTCGCTTGGGCCTATTCACTGCGGCTTTCCGTTAAGAAAGCACCCCTTCTCCCGAAGTTACGGGGTCATTTTGCCGAGTTCCTTAACCAGAGTTCTCTCGCACACCTTAGGATTCTCTCCTCGCCTACCTGTGTCGGTTTGCGGTACAGGCACCTTTTATCTCGCTAGAAGCTTTTCTTGGCAGCGGGGAATCAAAGACTTCGCTCCATAAGGAGCTTCCCCATCACAGCTCAGCCTTCACGATAAGCGGATTTTCCTACTTATCAGCCTAACTGCTTGGACGTGCACAACCAATCGCACGCTTCTTCTATCCTTCTGCGTCCCTCCATTGCTCAAACGATAAAGAGGTGGTACAGGAATATCAACCTGTTGTCCATCGCCTACGCCTGTCGGCCTCGGCTTAGGTCCTGACTAACCCTGAGCGGACGAGCCTTCCTCAGGAAACCTTAGGCATTCGGTGGACGGGATTCTCACCCGTCTTTCGCTACTCATACCGGCATTCTCACTTCTAAGCACTCCACCAGTCCTTACGGTCTGACTTCACTGTCCTTAGAACGCTCCCCTACCACTGATACCATTCGGTATCAATCCGCAGCTTCGGTGGTGTATTTAGCCCCGGTACATTTTCGGCGCAGAGTCACTCGACTAGTGAGCTATTACGCACTCTTTAAATGGTGGCTGCTTCTAAGCCAACATCCTAGTTGTCTAAGCAACTCCACATCCTTTTCCACTTAATACACACTTTGGGACCTTAGCTGGCGGTCTGGGCTGTTTCCCTTTTGACTACGGATCTTATCACTCGCAGTCTGACTCCTAAGGATAAGTCATTGGCATTCGGAGTTTGACTGAATTCGGTAATCCGATGAGGACCCCTAGTCCAATCAGTGCTCTACCTCCAAGACTCTTACACTTAAGGCTAGCCCTAAAGCTATTTCGGGGAGAACCAGCTATCTCCAGGTTCGATTGGAATTTCTCCGCTACCCACACCTCATCCCCGCACTTTTCAACGTGCGTGGGTTCGGGCCTCCATTCAGTGTTACCTGAACTTCACCCTGGACATGGGTAGATCACCTGGTTTCGGGTCTACGACCACGTACTAAACGCCCTATTCAGACTCGCTTTCGCTGCGGCTCCGCCTCTTCAGCTTAACCTCGCACGGGATCGTAACTCGCCGGTTCATTCTACAAAAGGCACGCCATCACCCGTTAACGGGCTCTGACTATTTGTAGGCACACGGTTTCAGGATCTCTTTCACTCCCCTTCCGGGGTGCTTTTCACCTTTCCCTCACGGTACTGGTTCACTATCGATCACTAGGGAGTATTTAGCCTTGGGAGATGGTCCTCCCAGATTCCGACGGAATTTCACGTGTTCCGCCGTACTCAGGATACATTCAAGAGAGAACGAAGTTTCGACTACGGGGTTGTTACCCTCTACGACGGACCTTTCCAGGTCGCTTCGTCTACCTCGTTCCTTTGTAACTCCGTATAGAATGTCCTACAACCCCAAGAGGCAAGCCTCTTGGTTTGGGCTATGTTCCGTTTCGCTCGCCGCTACTCAGGAAATCGCATTTGCTTTCTCTTCCTCCAGGTACTTAGATGTTTCAGTTCCCTGGGTCTGTCTTCCTTACCCTATGTATTCAGATAAGGATACCATACCATTACGTATGGTGGGTTTCCCCATTCGGAAATCTTCGGATCAAAGCTTACTTACAGCTCCCCGAAGCATATCGGCGTTAGTCCCGTCCTTCATCGACTCCTAGTGTCAAGGCATCCACCGTGCGCCCTTTCTAACTTAACCAAAATAAAAATTAAAAAATATGAGCTACACTGTTATCTAGTTTTCAAAGAACATACATTTATATATGAGAGATAGTTCTCTCAAAACTGAACAAAACGAAACACGGAAACTTATATTGATGAACAGCGTTCATCAATTCTCCATAGAAAGGAGGTGATCCAGCCGCACCTTCCGATACGGCTACCTTGTTACGACTTCACCCCAATCATCTGTCC
>NZ_CP152427.1:92500-150000 GCF_038971285.1 Bacillus paramycoides | reverse complement strand
AGATGTGTTTACAAAACTCGGTGTGAAACAAATCAAACTATTGCGTCCACCTAGTGGAGATTTTAACAAAGCAACACTTAAAATAGCAGAATCGCTCGGATACACCGTCGTTCATTGGAGTAATAACTCAAACGACTGGAAAAACCCTGGTGTAAACAATATCGTTTCCACGGTCTCCAATAATTTAAAAGGTGGAGATATCGTCTTATTACATGCATCCGATTCTGCCCTTCAAACAAATAAAGCTTTACCACTGCTTCTGCAAAAATTAAAGAGTGACGGCTATGAGCAAATATCCGTATCACAACTTATTTCCAACACAAGTACGAAAAGTGAAGATGTACAATAATTCTTCAAACATAAAAAGCTCTACTACCTTTCATTCAGGTAATAGAGCTTTTTCATTCGTACAACTACTCTGCGTAAAAGCTCTCTTCATTAGGCCGACTTACTCGTCTTTCCAATTAAACGATGTAATATAAGTAACTGATATGTATTACATAATAACAGTGGTATCACCATTAAATATAACCAATCTGTATCATTAATTCGAAGAGCTGGTACCCACTCAAGGATTGTTACAACAACCATAAAGAACAAAGCGGGCACGAATGCCTTTTTGTTCGTTTCTTTACTTTTTATATAAGCAACAATGGCACCAAACACAAATAACACACCAGCAACAAGTATGTTATTTCCTAATGAAACTTCCCCATTTGCAATCAACACAGATCGTAAATACACGAAATCAAATAAAACGAATGCAATGAAGAAGAGCTGGACTGTATTCCATAAAGAAGGTGACCTGAACATCCCTAATCCAAAACGATGGATTGTTAAATAGGCAAAGAACCCCATTTGACTTATAACACTAAAAATAAACCCTACGCCCATCAACCAAAAGGAAACCGCTAAAATCTCCTTTCCGTCGAAATTTTGAAAAAATTTAGCGTACTTGTCCCACTCCAAAATAAACCCAATAATGACCGTACTAATCCCACCAAGAAACAACGTCGTAAAAAATAGTCGTACCCACTTGCGGCTATTCACAACACATCCCCCATTATCCTTATATTTCTAATCAAATTGTATCAATGACAATTTCAAAAAGCTAGCCATGTTCATGTATAAATTCCTTAAAGATATTTATATTAAAAAGAGAGAACTGTGTTGAAAGGAGTTCCAACTTATGAAACGGATGCTGCTCGTTTTGACTTCTTCTTTTTTATTCTTTGTACTTGTAGCATGTGCACAAGAAAAAGAAGCAAAGTCCGAACTTGATTATGATCAAACAAAGAAAATGATTGTTGATATTTTAAAAACTGATCAAGGTAAGAAAGCCATTCAAGATGTGTTAACTGATGAAAAAATGAAACAAGCACTCATACTAGATGAAACAGTAGTAAAGAAAACGATTGAAGATGCAATGGTATCCGACAAAGGGCAACAATTCTGGGAAAAGCTCTTTAAAGACCCTGAGTTCTCATCGAAATTCGCTAAAAGTATGGGAAAAGAACAAACAGCCTTAATGAAAACTTTACTAAAAGACCCTGAATACCAAGCAGGCGTTATAGAAATTATGAAAAACCCTGAAGTAGAAAAAATGATGCTACAAACGATGAAGAGCAAAGAATACCGCCAATATTTACAACAAGTACTAACAGAAACTGCCGAAAGCCCACTCTTCCAAGCTAAGATGATTGATATTATTAGTAAAGGTGTACAAAAGGCTGAAAAAAGTGGTTCTGATAAAAAAGAAGCAGGCGGTGAAGGTGGTTCTCAAGGCGATAAAAAGGAACAGCAATAACAATAATAACGATAATAATGAGTGGACAATATGCGTATCGTCCACTCATTATCATTTTATTTTTGCGCAACAGCTGTTTTATCAATCACTGTCTCAGCTATCGTGCGATAAATAAGGCCTGTCGTATGTGTATCTTCGTATACCGACGGCGCAAAGTCTTCTTTATTCCAATCAGGTTGCTGAAGCGGGATTCGGCCAAGTACTTCCGTTTGCAGTTCTGCAGCTAATTTATCTCCTCCGCCTCTTCCAAACACATATTCTTTTTCACCAGTTGTTTTACTTTCAAAATACGCCATATTTTCAACAACACCAAGAATACTATGTTCTGTGCGTAAAGCCATAGCTCCAGCACGCGCTGCTACAAATGCCGCTGTTGGATGCGGCGTTGTGACAATAATTTCTTTACAAGCCGGCAACATCGAATGTAAATCTAGGGCAACATCACCTGTACCCGGTGGTAAATCTAAAACTAAATAGTCTAAATCTCCCCACTCTACTTCTGTAAAGAAATGATTTAACATTTTCCCAAGCATAGGCCCTCTCCAAATAACTGGTGCATTATCTTCTACAAAGAACCCCATTGAGATTACCTTTACACCTAGACGTTCCACTGGAATGATTCTATCTCCTCTTACAACAGGACGTTTTTCTATCCCCATCATATCCGGTACGCTAAAACCATAAATATCGGCATCAATGATACCAACCTTTTTCCCTAGACGAGCTAAAGCAATAGCAAGGTTAACAGAAACTGTTGATTTCCCAACTCCACCTTTTCCACTCGCCACTGCTAAAAATGTCGTTTTTGAATTTGGTGACAATAAAGATTCAGTTTGCTCATCTTCCTGTTTTGGTGCAAACTGAGCTAATTCCTCTTCTGTAAATTCTGCAAAGCGAAGCCCTACTGTTGCTGCTCCTAGTTCTTTTACTAACTTTACAATTCCAGATTGCAATTGCATTTGTTCCGCTGTACCGGTTTTTACGATTGCAATTTTAACACTTACATGTTCCTTTTCAGGCTTAACCGTTACCTCTTTAATTGCCCCTGTTTCTTTTAGCGTTTTATGTAAAAACGGATCTACAATCCCTTCTAACGCTTCCACTACTTGCTCTTTCGTTACCATAATTAGCCCAGCCCCCTGTATGAAAAATAACGTAATGTTAATTTATTGTATCTCTCTTTATTTTAGAAATAAATGCGTTTACATTTCCAGTATAACATATTTTCGGAAAACTTCGTTAACGAGAGAAACGCAAAAAAATCCTCCTTATTCTGGAGGATTTCCTTTTTCCGTGAAATAACGTAATATACCACGATATACTGCAGCCGCTACCTTTTGCTGATATTTCTCCGAATTTAACATATACCTTTCATTCACATTCGATAAAAAGCCAGCTTCAATTAAAGCGCCTGGTGTTTTCGCATACTTTAATAAATACACATGAGAAATTGTTTTAGCAGAACGATTCGTATTCTCTAAACTTGTTCTCAATTCTGCTTGTATAAATTTCGCAGCACGTTCATTTTCAATCGAAGAACGGTAATAGAACGTTTGTGCGCCTTTCGATCCACTACTAGTTAAAGCGTTTAAATGAATACTCGCAAAAAAGTCTACATCAGGTTTATTAATAATCTCTACACGCTTTTTTAAATCCTCTGCTTTACGTCTACTATATGATTTTGTATCTTTCTGTGCTAAATCATAATCTCCATCACGCGTTAAAATAACTAGTGCACCTTGCTCTTGTAAATAATCTTGTACCTTCTTTGTAATCTCAAGCGTAATATCCTTTTCTATAATATCCTTTCCACCAACAGCCCCTCCGTCTGGTCCACCATGCCCAGCATCTAATACAATTACTTTCCCTGATAAGGGTAAATTCCAAGCTCGCCACGATTTTGTAATTTGAAACTCTTGTTTAACTAAAAAAAACAAAACAACCGCAGCGAGTGCAAAAGAGATAATTCGAATTCTCTTCATACCTTTCCTCCTCCAGCTAGTCCCTCTAATTACTTATATGGGACAAGAGGAAAGTTTATGCTTGTCTTAATGAAGCTTTAATCGATATCTTCTTTCACCTTTTTCATATCCCTCCTGCCACCATAAACCGATAAACTGCTGGCAAGATTCAAAAAGCAATTCCTCATCTTGTAATTTAATTTCCCGCATAGTCATGCTAGCCAAAAATTGAAATAGTGTTTCCGTTAATTGTTGCTCTTCTTCTAAGGCTCTATATTTCACATCAAAAAATGATTCACCGTAATAACCAAACTTACTATATCTCGCTCCTAATAAATACGATTCTATCCCTAGTTCAATACAGTAATCTTCATACTGTCGATGAAGTTCCTGCATCTGAAAGGCATCTCTAATATTTGAACGTAATGTTTTTAATGATAACTCCCGCAGCATCTTCCGTTCATATTTCAACTGCTTTTCTTTTTGTTTTTCTTGTAAGCTGACAATGACATTCATAGTACTTATAAACCTCCCTAATACATATTAGTCTAAACTTCTAAAGAAGAAGCATACGCGAGAGGATAGCACTAAAATATTCCAAACTACAAAAATTCCAAAAGAGGAATGAAACATAAAAAAACCCCAACCAAAATGGTTGGGGTTTGTAGTTCGCAAAAATTAACGTTTTGAGAACTGAGGTGCACGACGTGCGCCTTTAAGACCGTATTTTTTACGCTCTTTCATACGTGCGTCACGAGTTAATAGACCTGCACGTTTTAGTGTTAGACGGTATTCTGGATCAGCTTTTAATAAAGCGCGAGAAATACCGTGACGAATAGCACCAGCTTGACCAGTGTATCCACCACCATTTACGTTTACAAGTACATCGTAGTTACCTAAAGTTTCTGTTGCAACTAGAGGTTGTTTCACTACTTCACGTAATGCAGCAAATGGGATATAGTTTTCAAAATCACGACCGTTAATGATAACGCGTCCTTCGCCTGGAACTAGGCGTACGCGCGCTACTGAACTCTTACGACGTCCAGTGCCATAGTATTGAACCTGTGCCAAAGTAAGCCCTCCTTTAATTGATTATCCGCGAAGTTCGTAAACTTCTGGTTTTTGTGCTTGGTGTGGATGCTCTGCTCCAGCATACACGTTTAGTTTCTTAGAAACTTGACGGCCTAAGCGTCCTTTTGGAAGCATGCCTTTAATTGCAAGCTCTAACATTTGTACAGGGTAGTTTGTACGCATTTCAAGAGCTGTTCTTTGTTTAAGTCCACCTGGGTGGTTAGTGTGACGGTAGTAAATTTTATCGTTTAATTTATTACCTGTTAAGTGAATTTTCTCAGCGTTAATAATAATTACATGATCACCCGTGTCAACGTGTGGTGTAAATGTAGGTTTGTTTTTACCACGTAAAATGGATGCTACTTCACTAGCAAGGCGACCTAAAGTTTGACCTTCAGCATCAACCACATACCATTTACGCTCAACTTCGTTAGCTTTTGCCATAAAAGTCGTACGCATGTGTTTCCCTCCTCGTTATCTTTTCCATAGAAAAAATCTATTGTTTATCTTAAACACGATTTCCTTCCGGGGCTAATCGTGGTTTTAGAAACAATACCATATGTTATGATATACTTTTGAGTTTCTAATGTCAAGCAAATGTTACACCAGGATTAGTTGTTATAGTTTACCTGCCATAAGTAAAGCCCATGACCAGGAGCCATCTTTCCAGCAAACTGACGATTTTGTTTCGCTAGAATCTCTGGAATGCTGTCTGGATCAAGCTTTCCTTGCCCTACGCTCAGTAACGTACCAACAATAATTCTGACCATATTATATAAAAATCCATTACCTACAAAACGAAAAATTAATTCATCGTCTTGCTCAATTAGCTCAATTTCATAAATTGTTCTCACTTTATCTTTTTTGTCAGTTTTTGCCGAACAAAAAGAAGTGAAATCATGCGTTCCAATAAAATAAGGGATCGCTTTTCTTATAGCGTTTATTTCGAGCGGATATGGATATTGATATACGTAATTTCTACGGAATACATCCGCAGTCTTTGATAATAATACACGATAACGATATTCTTTTCTCTCGACACCGTAACGCGCATGAAATTCTTTTGTTTTTTTCTCTACCTGTCTAATAACAATATCATCTGGTAGCATTGTGTTTAATGCATTACTCCATTGCCACTCTTCAAGAGACAACGGTGTATCAAAGTGTATCACTTGTCCTTTAGCATGAACAGTAGAATCTGTTCTGCCAGATGCTTGCACACGAACAAGTTCTCCTTTATGCAATTTCTGTAAAGCTTTCTCTATTTCTTGTTGAACAGTACGATGCTGCGGCTGAATTTGATAACCACAAAAATGCATGCCATCATATGCAACCGTACATTTTATTCTATCCATTTCTCTATTCTCCATTACGATCGCACCCATGCCAAAATACAAGCTAAACAAAGTAAGCTTATAATCGTTACTGTATCACTTGTTTTCCAGCGCAGTTGCCTAAATTTAGTACGTCCTTCGCCACTTTGATACCCACGAGCTTCCATAGCAATTGCTAAGTCCTCTGCGCGCTTAAAAGCACTGATAAATAGAGGGACGAGTAGTGAGATAATAGCTTTCATCCTATCCTTTATCGGTCCCCCAGCAAAATCAATACCACGTGACGCTTGTGCCTTCATTATTTTACTCGTTTCATCCATCAATGTCGGGATAAAACGAAGAGAAATTGACATCATTAATGCGATTTCATGAACAGGAACTTTTATACGCTTCAACGGTTTTAATAACGTCTCCAAACCATCTGTAATCTCAATAGGTGTCGTCGTTAACGTTAATAATGTCGTCATTAAAATAATAACGAAGAATCGTATAGAAATGTATATCCCTTGCTCTAATCCTTTTTCATGTATCGAAAACCAACCAAGCTGGAATAGTACTTCCCCTTCTTTATTTGTAAAAATATGCAGGAAAAATGTAAAAAGAAAAATCCATAGAATTGGTTTTAAGCCCGAAAGTACATAACGAATCGGCACTTTTGCAAAAAATAAAGCAATGAGTGCATATAAAAATAAAAATCCATATGAAATCGCATTATTTGCTAAGAAAACAACAAATACATATAAAAAGACAATCAGCAGCTTCGTACGTGGATCAAGTTGATGAATAAGAGAATTCCCTGGAATATACCTTCCAATAATCAACTGCTGCATGATTCATGACCACCTTTTCGTAACACCTGCACAACTTCATGAGTAAGATCCTCTAAAGATAAGGTAGCCTTTGGGATTGAAATGCCAAACTTCTCTTCAATTGCACGTTTATACTTTAAAGACATAGGAAGATCCACGCCAATTTTCTCTAATTCATCAGCATGTGAAAATACTTCCTCTGCACTTCCTTGCAAAAAGACCGTTCCTTTATGCATGACTACAATCTGTTCGGCATATTTAGCAGCATCCTCCATATTATGCGTTACAAGGATAACTGTAAGACCTTTCTCCTTATGTAGCTTATAAAACATCTCCATAAGTTCATTCTGCCCTTTTGGATCTAGTCCTGCTGTAGGTTCATCTAATACAAGCACTTCGGGTTCCATAGCTAATACGCCTGCTATCGCAACACGCCTCATTTGCCCACCACTTAACTCAAACGGTGAACGTGCTAACAGTTCTGGTTCTAACCCTACAAGTTCAATTGCCTCTCTTGCCTTTTGCTTCGCTTCTTCTACAGATACTCCGAAATTAGTAGGACCGAAACAAATATCTTTCTCCACAGTCTCTTCAAACAACTGATGTTCTGGGAATTGAAAGACAACCCCTACCTTTTTACGTAGTGACTTTAGCTTTTTTTCTTTCTTTCCTGCCGAAATGAAATGTTCACCAATTTGAACTGTGCCATTTGTCGGCTGCAATAAACCATTTAAATGTTGAATCATCGTCGACTTACCTGAACCAGTATGACCGATAATGGCATAATAGCCCCCACTTGGAAACGACACGTTTACATCATAAAGTGCGCGTCTTTCAAATGGAGTTTTATATTGATAACGATGTTCTACTTTTTGGAATGTAATCTCCAAAGTTCGTTCACCAAGCTTTCCATTGTAAGATGCGTATTTTGCAAGAGAATTTCATTTCTTTTTAATAATTCTGCTATTTTCAATGAGAATGGTACATCTAATCCAATTTCTTGGAGCATATGAGAGGACTTGAAAATTTGTTCTGGAGTTCCTTCCTCTAATATCTCTCCCTTATTTAAAATAATGACACGGTCTGATTGTGCCGCTTCTTCTAAATCGTGCGTAATTGATAACACGGTAATACCTTTTTGATTAACGAGTTGTCTAACCGTTTCTACTACTTCACGTCTCCCTTGGGGGTCTAGCATTGACGTTGCTTCATCTAATATTAAAATAGATGGCTGAAGTGCCAAAACGCCTGCTATTGCCACTCGCTGCTTTTGCCCACCAGATAACGAATGAGGCTCATCATTAAGAAACTCTTCCATACGGACGAGTCGCAAGGCCTGATTTAATCTTTCTACCATTTGCTCTCTTGGCATTCCGATATTCTCTAAGCCAAAGACAACGTCATCTTGCACTGTCGTTCCAACAAATTGATTATCTGGATTTTGAAATACCATCCCAATTTGTTTTCGAACATCCCATACCGTTTCCTCTGATAAAACCATTGTATCATTTACTGTAATAGTTCCTGCTTCCGGCAAAAACAAACCATTCAATAATTTTGCAAGTGTAGACTTCCCTGAACCGTTTTGTCCAATAACAGATACCCATTCTCCTTCATATAAGGAAAATGAAACATCTTTTAACGCATAAGTGGCTGCCCCAGGATATTGAAATGATATATTTTCTGTCCGAAGTTTCTCTTTTTTCAATACAAGGCACCCTTTCCTTCGTCAAGTAAGCCTATTTTTATATTTAAAAAAAAGGGCCATGACCAGTTTCTTGAAAAGAACTGTCCTGCCCTTTTAATTATCATTATACTAACTCGATAATTACCATTGGTGCTGCGTCTCCGCGACGTGGACCAATTTTTGCAATACGAGTGTATCCGCCTTGGCGCTCAGCATAGCGTGGAGCTACATCAGCGAATAATTTTTGAAGTGCATCTTGACCAGTCTCAGCGTTAGCTACTTCATTGCGAATGAAAGCTGCTGCTTGACGACGAGCATGAAGATCTCCGCGTTTACCTAAAGTGATCATTTTTTCCACTACAGAACGAAGTTCTTTTGCACGAGTTTCTGTCGTTTGGATGCGCTCGTTGATAATTAAATCAGTAGCTAAGTCACGTAACATAGCTTTACGTTGCGCACTTGTACGGCCTAATTTTCTGTATGCCATTCGTAGTTCCCTCCTTTGTTGATGGGTTTAAATCCTCAGTCGTCTTTACGTAAACCTAAACCTAATTCCTCAAGTTTATGTTTAACTTCTTCTAAGGATTTACGTCCTAAGTTACGAACTTTCATCATATCTTCTTCTGTTTTGTTCGCAAGCTCTTGTACAGTATTAATTCCTGCACGTTTTAGGCAATTATAAGAACGAACAGAAAGGTCTAGTTCTTCGATAGTCATCTCAAGAACTTTCTCTTTTTGATCTTCTTCCTTCTCGACCATAATCTCAGCATTTTGTGCTTCATCAGTTAAACCAACAAAGATATTTAAATGCTCAGTTAAGATTTTGGCACCTAAAGAGATAGCTTCTTTTGGCCCGATGCTTCCATCCGTCCATACATCAAGCGTAAGCTTATCATAATTAGCCACTTGTCCGACACGTGTCTTTTCCACTTGGTAAGTCACACGTGATACCGGAGTATAAATAGAATCAATAGGAATTACTCCTATTGGTTGATCTTCGCTTTTATTTGCATCAGCTGGCGTATACCCACGGCCACGCTTTGCAGTTAAACGCACGCGGAAATGCGCATCTTTTGCTAACGTTGCAATGTGTAAATCTGGATTTAAGATTTCTACATCACTATCGTGAGTAATATCAGCAGCTGTGACAATACCTTCGCCCTGCACATCAATTTCCAACGTCTTCTCTTCTTCAGAGTAGATTTTAAGAGCTAACTTTTTCAAGTTTAAGATGATCGTCGTAACGTCTTCTACTACGCCCTCAACTGTTGAAAATTCATGTAATACGCCATCGATTTGGATAGCAGTAACAGCGGCACCAGGGAGTGAGGATAAAAGAATACGACGTAAGGAGTTACCCAAAGTAGTACCATATCCACGCTCAAGCGGTTCAATTACGAATTTACCATATTTAGCATCTTCGTTAAGTTCAACCGTTTCGATTTTCGGCTTTTCGATTTCAATCATTAACTAAACCCTCCTTCAAAACGTCGAAACCCCGGTTAAACAAAGGTATAACCCCTGTCTAACCGAAAGTCCCCCTTAGGCAGTTCCCGATTGTGCACAACAAGCGATGTTTCTGTACGAAATTTCTCGATAATGCATCATATCCATTATAGACAAAAGGGAAAATTCTATACAGAAAAATTACACACGACGACGTTTTGGTGGACGACATCCATTATGAGGAACTGGAGTAACATCTCTAATTGCTGTTACTTCTAGACCTGCAGCTTGAAGAGCACGAATTGCAGCTTCACGACCAGCACCAGGACCTTTAACAGTAACCTCTAAAGTTTTTAAACCGTGCTCCATTGCAGCTTTAGCAGCAGTTTCAGCAGCCATTTGCGCAGCGAATGGAGTCGATTTACGAGATCCACGGAAACCAAGTGCACCAGCACTAGACCAAGAAAGTGCGTTACCGTGAGTATCTGTAAGAGTTACGATTGTGTTGTTGAAAGTAGAACGAATATGAGCTATACCAGCTTCAATATTCTTTTTCACACGTTTTTTACGAGTGTTTGTTTTACGTGCCATTGTTAGTTCAACCTCCTTTACTTATTATTTCTTTTTATTTGCTACTGTACGACGTGGACCTTTACGTGTACGAGCATTGTTTTTAGAGTTTTGACCACGAACTGGTAAACCACGACGGTGACGAAGACCACGGTAAGAACCGATCTCCATTAGACGTTTAATGTTAAGAGATACTTCACGACGAAGGTCTCCCTCAACTTTAATACGATCGATGATATCACGGATACGTCCTAATTCGTCTTCCGTTAAATCACGAACTCGTGTTTCTTCAGAAATACCTGCTTCAGCAAGAATTTTTTCAGCAGTTGTGCGACCAATGCCGAATACGTAAGTTAAAGAAATAACAACGCGTTTGTCTCGAGGAATATCTACACCTGCGATACGTGCCATTACGAATGCACCTCCTTCTGATTAACCTTGTTTTTGTTTATGTTTAGGGTTTTCACAAATAACCATTACTTTTCCACGTCTACGAATAACTTTACATTTTTCGCAGATTGGTTTAACTGACGGTCTTACTTTCATGTCTCGAACCTCCTTAAAGATTACGGAGTGCTATATTATTTAAAACGGTACGTAATACGACCACGATTTAAATCGTACGGAGATAATTCTACCGTAACTTTGTCTCCTGGTAAAATACGAATGAAGTTCATACGGATTTTACCAGAAACGTGAGCCAATACGACATGCCCATTCTCTAATTCTACTTTGAACATAGCATTTGGCAACGTTTCAAGAACGGTACCTTCGACTTCAATTACATCATCTTTAGCCATTCAATAGTTCTCCCTTCTTCAAATCAGTAACATTTTACACTGCTCTGAAATCCCGGAGAGCCAGCTACTTATAAAGTGGTAAGGATTTCGTATCCTGCTTCTGTAAGAGCAATCGTGTGCTCAAAATGGGCACACCATTTACCATCTACCGTTACCACTGTCCAGTCATCAGATAGTGTTTTTACATATCGTCTTCCTTGATTCACCATCGGCTCAACACAGATGACCATTCCCGGCTTTAATCTAGGGCCTCTATTTGGTGGACCATAGTGCGGGATTTGAGGGTCCTCATGTAAGTCTTGCCCGATTCCGTGACCAACATACTCCCTAACGATCGAGAATCCATTCTCTTCAGCATGGGTTTGAACCGCATGTGAGATATTTGATAATCTCTCGCCTGGTTTTACTTGTTCTAGACCAAGATACAACGATTTTTCTGTGACATCAAGTAGCTTTTGAACAGATTCAGAAATGTTTCCAACTGGATACGTCCATGCAGAATCTCCATGGTACCCATTGTATTTCGCACCAATATCGATACTGATGATATCGCCCTCTTTGAGTTTGCGCTTCCCTGGAATTCCGTGTACAAGCTCTTCATTTACAGAAGCACATATGCTCCCCGGAAATCCGTTGTATCCTTTAAAAGATGGCGTAGCACCATATTTTTGAATCGTCTTTTCCGCTATTTGATCGAGCTCTTTCGTTGTAATTCCTGGAGTAATGTGCTGTTTTAACTCCTGATGAGTTAAAGCAACGATCCTGCCAGCTTCTCGCATGATTTCTATCTCGCGAGGAGTTTTGCAGATTATCATTACGCTAAGCCTCCGATGAGAACATCGATATCAGCAAATACTTTATTGATATCTTGCTCACCATTAATGCTTTGTAGGTAACCAAGCTCCTCGTAGAAATCAAGCAAAGGTTTTGTTTGCTTAATATTTACATCTAAGCGATTTGCTACAGTTTCTTCATTGTCATCAGAGCGTTGATATAATTCGCCACCACATTTATCGCACACGTCAACTTTTGCTGGCGCATTGAATTCTAAGTGGTAAGTCGCACCGCACTCTTTACAAATGCGACGGCCTGTAAGACGTTTTAATAACAACCCTGAATCCACATTAATGTTTAAAACATAGTCGATTTTTTTGCCAAGATCTTTCATAATCTCTTCAAGAGCTGATGCTTGTGCAACAGTTCGTGGGAAACCATCTAGTAAGAAGCCTTTTACGCAGTCTTCTTGACTTAAACGTTCACGAACGATTCCGATTGTAACTTCATCTGGAACAAGTGCACCTTTATCAATAAAAGATTTTGCTTGTAAACCCATTTCAGTTTCAGCCTTCATAGCTGCACGGAACATATCTCCTGTTGAGATGTGAGGGATGTTATACTTGGCAACAATCTGTTCGGCTTGTGTACCTTTACCAGCACCAGGAAGCCCCATTAAAATTAAGTTCATCCTTGTTCCCCCTCAGAGTACATGAGCATGTAGGGAAGACAATACTTCCCACTTACTCACTGCTTGATAAACCCTTTGTAATGGCGTTTTACCAGTTGGCTTTCTAGCTGCTTCATTGTTTCTAAAGCAACGCCGACAACGATTAACATACTCGTTCCACCGATCTGTGCAGATGGAGGAAGATTTCCCAGCTTCGTAAAGATAACTGGTAAGATTGCAATCGCTGCTAGGAAAATTGATCCTACAAAGGTCAAACGATACAATATTTTTGTTAGATATTGTTCCGTATTCTTACCCGGACGAATACCTGGAACATATCCACCTTGCTTGTTTAGATTCTCTGACATTTGCTCTGGATTAACCTGAACAAACGCATAGAAATATGTGAAGGCTACAATGAGCGCAACATATATAATCATTCCCACTGGGTGAGAATAGTTAAAGTTAGCAATAATCCACTGCGATACATCATGTTTCGGGAAGAACTGTGCAATAGTGGGAGGCGTAATTAAGAATGAAACAGCAAAAATTACTGGAATAACACCAGCACTATTTACCTTAAGCGGTAAATGTGTGTTTTGTGCTCCAGCATAACCACCATTTCCTCCTGTTACACGCTTCGCATATTGAATTGGGATCTTTCTAACAGCCTGTTGAATGAAGATAACACCCACAATAACTGCTAGCACAGCTAGTAAGATCAATGCAACTTTAACGATACTCATGAACAATTGATCTCCGATATTTTGAAACTGTTGCTGATACACTTGAGATATAACACTTGGGATCGCTGCGGCAATACCACCAAAGATAAGGATGGAAATACCATTACCTACACCTTTAGCTGTAATCTGTTCGCCTAACCACATTAAAAATGCAGTACCAGCAGTCAGTACCGTAGCAATGTATAAATAAGTGCTCCAACCAGGATTCAAAATTAATTGCCCACCTACCATACCGTTAAAACCGATTGACATACCAAACCCCTGAATAAACGCAAGAACAATTGTAAAATAACGCGTGAATTGCGTTAATTTACGACGGCCCATTTCACCTTGCTTCGACCATTCCGAAAATTTAGGAACAACATCCATCTGCAATAATTGCACGATGATGGATGCTGTAATATACGGCATGATTCCCATCGCAAAGATGGAGAAGTTTTTCAAGGCTCCACCGCCAAATGTATTTAGAATACCTAAAGCATTTAATTGATCTTGTGCCTTCAGTACGTCTCCATTTGTAAATGGCACGGGGATAAACGTGCCAATCCTGAATACGATTAACATCGCTAAAGTGAATAATATTTTACGTCTTATCTCAGCAACGCGCATAAAGTTGGAGATTGTACGAAACATTAGATCACCTCAACTGATCCGCCAGCTGCTTCAATTGCTTCTTTAGCACTTGAAGAGAACTTGTGCGCTTTAACAGTTAGTTTTTTCTCTACTGCGCCGCTTGCAAGAATTTTAACACCGTCGTTTAATTTGCTGATAACGCCAGTTTCCAGCAATAATTCAGGTGTTACTTCTGTACCATCTTCAAAACGATTTAACGTTGATAAGTTTACAATAGCAAACTCTTTACGGTTAATGTTTGTGAAGCCGCGTTTTGGTAAACGACGGAATAATGGAGTTTGACCACCTTCGAAGCCAAGACGAACACCGCCGCCAGAACGTGCGTTTTGTCCTTTATGACCTTTACCAGCAGTTTTACCGTTACCAGAACCGATACCACGACCGACACGGTTACGTACTTTACGAGAACCTTCTGCAGGTTTTAATTCATGAAGTTTCATTCCCAGGCACCTCCTTATATTAATGAGTTATCCTTAAGCTTCTTTTACAGTTACAAGGTGAGAAACTTTGTTGATCATACCAAGAATAGCAGGAGTTTCTTCCTTAACTACAGTTGAATTCAACTTTTTAAGACCTAAAGCTTCTACCGTCGCACGTTGATCTTGTGGACGACCAATTACACTACGAGTGAGGGTAATTTCTAACTTTTTCGCCATTTGTTTTCCCTCCTTAACCTAGTAGCTCTTCTACAGATTTACCGCGTAATTTTGCAACATCTTCAGCGCGCTTAAGTTCGCTTAATCCGTTCACAGTAGCGCGAATCATGTTGATTGGTGTGTTAGAACCAAGAGATTTCGAAAGAATATCTTGTACACCAGCTAATTCAAGGACCGCACGAACAGGTCCACCAGCAATAACACCAGTACCCTCAGCAGCAGGCTTTAAGAATACTTCACCAGCGCCAAAATGACCGTTGATTGTGTGTGGAATTGTTGTACCAACTAATGGTACAGCGATTAAGTTTTTCTTAGCGTCTTCGATAGCTTTGCGGATTGCGTCTGGTACCTCTTGTGCTTTACCAGTACCGAATCCAACATGACCGTTTTTATCGCCAACTACAACTAGTGCAGCAAAGCGGAAACGACGACCACCCTTAACAACTTTCGCGACACGATTTATCGTAACTACACGTTCTTCAAGTTCTAATTTACTTGGGTCAATGCGATGCATCAATTTTCCCTCCTTTGACCATTAAAATTGTAATCCAGCCTCACGAGCAGCTTCAGCTAGAGCTTTAACACGGCCATGGTATAAGTAACCACCGCGATCAAATACTACTTCTTTAACGCCTTTCTCTACAGCACGCTTAGCAACTGATTCTCCAACTTTCGTAGCAGCTTCAATATTGCTAGTACCGTTAAGAGCAAGGTCTTTATCAAGAGTAGATGCACTTACTAACGTTACACCATTCACATCATCAATAACTTGAGCGTAAATATGTTGGTTAGAACGGAACACGTTTAAACGTGGACGCTCTGCAGTACCAGTAAGTTTAGCACGTACACGTGCATGTCTTTTCTTACGAGTCGCATTTTTATCAGCTTTAGTGATCATTCTTGTCACTCCTTTCTCTCACCTAACGGGTTTACTTAGCAGTTTTACCTTCTTTACGACGAACAACTTCGCCTTCGTAACGAATACCTTTACCTTTGTAAGGCTCAGGAGCACGTACAGCGCGGATGTTAGCAGCGAATTCGCCAACACGTTGCTTGTCGATACCTTTGATTACGATCTTTGTTGGTGCAGGTACTTCAACTTCAAGACCTGCTTCCGGAGTCATTTCTACTGGATGAGAATAACCTACGCTTAATACAAGTTTATCACCTTGTTTTTGAGCACGGTAACCAACACCGACTAATTCAAGTCCGCGTGCGAAACCTTCAGTTACACCTTCAACCATATTTCCGATTAAAGCACGAGTTGTACCGTGTAATGCACGGTGTTCCTTCTGTTCAGATGGACGCTCAACTGTTAATGTATTCTCTTCAATTTTGATAAGCATATCAGCATTGAAAGTACGAGTTAATTCACCTTTAGGGCCTTTTACTGTTACAGTATTGTCTTCTGCAACTGTAATAGTAACACCTGCAGGGATTTCAAGAATCTTTTTACCAATACGAGACATGTGGTCACACCTCCGTTCGTTTTAAATATATATTACCAAACGTATGCTACTACTTCTCCACCAGTTTGTAATTGACGAGCGTCTTTGTCTGTCATTACTCCCTTAGATGTAGAAACAAGAGCGATACCTAATCCGTTAAGTACACGTGGTACTTCGTCAGCTTTAGCGTAAACGCGTAAGCCAGGCTTACTGATACGTTTTAATCCAGTGATTACACGTTCATTGTTTGCACCATATTTCAGGAAAATACGAAGGATACCTTGTTTGTTATCCTCGATGTATTCTACATCACGAATGAAACCTTCACGTTTTAAAAGTTCAGCGATCTCTTTTTTGATTTTAGAAGCAGGAACCTCTAATTTCTCATGACGTACCATGTTCGCATTACGGATGCGAGTAAGCATGTCTGCAATTGGATCTGTCATCACCATGTGTTTTACCTCCTTCCCATTTGTGGGTTTTACCAACTAGCTTTTTTAACACCAGGAATTTGACCTTTATATGCAAGTTCACGGAAACAAATACGGCAAAGTTTAAATTTGCGGTATACAGAATGCGGACGACCGCAGCGTTCGCAACGTGTATACTCTTGTACTTTAAACTTAGGAGTACGCTTTTGTTTCGCTATCATAGATTTTTTAGCCACGTTTTCGCCTCCTCTACTTAGCGTTGGCTTCCATTATTTTTGGAATGGCATACCGAATTGTGTTAACAGTTCACGAGCTTCTTCATCAGTTTTCGCTGTAGTAACGATTACGATGTCCATACCGCGGACTTTGCTTACTTTATCATAATCAATCTCAGGGAAAATAAGTTGCTCTTTAACACCTAATGTGTAGTTTCCACGACCATCGAATGATTTCTTAGAAACACCACGGAAATCACGTACACGTGGTAAAGAAACTGATACTAATTTGTCGAAGAACTCATACATTTGCTCGCCGCGTAAAGTTACTTTCGCACCGATTGGCATACCTTCACGAAGACGGAAACCAGCGATTGATTTTTTAGCACGAGTTACAACAGGTTTTTGACCTGCGATTTGTGTTAATTCTTCTACTGCATTGTCTAAAGCTTTTGAGTTAGATACCGCGTCACCAACACCAGTGTTGATTACGATCTTTTCGATTTTCGGTACTTCCATCACAGATTTATAGTTAAACTTGCTCACTAGAGCAGGAGTAATTTCCTTTTGGAACTTCTCTTTAAGGCGATTCAATGAAGTGACCTCCTTTCTTAAGAAAATTATTTATCTAATAATTCACCAGATTTTTTTGCAATACGAACTTTTTTACCATCTTCTACTTTGAAGCCTACGCGAGTAGGTTCACCTGTTTTCGGATCTAAAATCATAACGTTAGAAACGTGAATAGGTGCTTCTTTAGTAATAATTCCACCTTGTGGATTTAATTGAGATGGCTTAGAGTGCTTCTTAACGATATTGACACCCTCAACGATAACACGGTTTTGCTTTGGGAAAGCCACAAGGATAACGCCTTGTTTTCCTTTGTCTTTACCAGTGATTACCTGTACTTTATCACCTTTTTTTACATGCATCTTAATTCTGCACCTCCTTAGCAAGGCAATACCTTAAATTATAGAACTTCTGGAGCTAAAGAAACGATCTTCATGAAGTTGCTATCACGTAATTCACGAGCTACTGGTCCGAAGATACGAGTACCACGTGGGCTCTTATCGTCTTTAATGATAACCGCTGCGTTTTCATCAAATTTGATGTAAGAACCGTCCGGACGACGAGCTCCGCTCTTCGTACGTACTACTACCGCTTTAACAACGTCACCTTTTTTAACAACGCCACCTGGTGTTGCTTGTTTTACCGTAGCAACGATAATGTCACCAATGTTAGCATATTTACGACCAGAGCCGCCTAATACTTTGATTGTTAAAAGTTCACGTGCACCAGAGTTGTCAGCAACTTTCAAACGAGATTCTTGTTGGATCATGTTATGAAACCTCCCTTCGGACTAAAAATTCCGATTCGTCTATTTAGATAATAACCGCTTCTTCAACGATTTCAACTAAACGGAAACGCTTAGTAGCAGAAAGCGGGCGAGTTTCCATGATTTTAACGATATCGCCAAGTTTCGCTTGGTTTTGCTCATCATGGGCTTTGTACTTCTTAGAATACTTAACACGTTTTCCGTACAAGGAATGAGTTTTGTAAGTTTCAACTAAAACTGTAATCGTTTTGTCCATTTTGTCAGACACAACACGACCAGTATAAACTTTGCGTTGGTTACGTTCGCTCACTATGCAAACCTCCCCTCAATTTATCGATTAATTCCGATCTCTCTTTCACGAACTACAGTTTTCATACGAGCAATTGCTTTACGCACTTCACGAATGCGAGTTGGATTCTCTAATTGTCCTGTAGCAAGTTGGAAGCGAAGATTAAACAACTCTTCCTTTAAAGCTTTAACTTTTGTTTCGATTTCGGCAGTGGTTAATTCACGAATATCATTAGTTTTCATTAGATTCACCACCATTTTCTTCACGTTTTACGAATTTACATTTCACAGGTAACTTGTGAGCTGCAAGACGTAATGCTTCGCGTGCTACCTCTTCAGATACACCCGCGATTTCGAACATAATTTTCCCAGGTTTTACTACTGCTACCCAGCCTTCTGGTGCCCCTTTACCGGAACCCATACGTACTTCTAGAGGTTTTGCAGTGTAAGGTTTAGAAGGGAAAATTTTAATCCATACTTTACCGCCACGTTTCATGTAACGAGTCATTGCACGACGAGCAGCTTCGATTTGACGGTTTGTAATCCATGAAGCAGCTTGTGCTTGTAAACCGAATTCACCGAAAGCAACTTCAGTTCCACCTTTAGCACGACCACGCATTTTACCACGATGCTCTCTACGATATTTTACGCGTTTTGGCATTAACATATTATTTTCCTCCTTCCTCAGAAGCTTTCTTTTTTGTAGGAAGGACTTCTCCACGGTAGATCCATACTTTTACGCCTAATTTACCGTATGTTGTATCAGCTTCAACTGCTGCATAGTCAATATCAGCGCGAAGTGTATGAAGTGGAACAGTTCCTTCACTGTAAGATTCTGCACGAGCGATATCAGCTCCGCCAAGACGACCAGAAACCTGTGTTTTAATACCTTTAGCACCTGCACGCATAGCACGTTGAATAACTTGCTTTTGTGCACGACGGAATGATACACGGTTTTCTAATTGACGAGCGATGTTTTCGCCTACTAATTTAGCGTTAAGATCAGCTCTCTTAACTTCTAAAATGTTGATGTGTACACGCTTGCCTGTTAATTGGTTAAGAGCTTTACGAAGTGCTTCAACTTCAGTACCACCTTTACCAATTACCATACCAGGTTTTGCAGTGTGAATTGTAACATTTACACGATTTGCTGCACGTTCGATTTCTACTTTAGCAACAGCAGAATCTTTTAAGCGTACATTAATGTACTCACGGATTTTGATGTCTTCATGTAATAATGTAGCGTAATCTTTCTCAGCGAACCAACGAGATTCCCAGTCACGGATAACGCCGACACGAAGACCAATTGGATTAACCTTTTGACCCATCGATTATCCCTCCTTCTTTTCTGATACCACAACTGTGATGTGGCTTGTGCGTTTGTTAATTTGGCTTGCACGACCCATTGCACGTGGACGGAAACGTTTTAACGTAGGACCTTCGTCAACGAAAACTTTCTCAACAACTAGGTTGTTAATGTCCATTTCATAATTGTGCTCTGCATTTGCGATTGCAGATTTTAAAACTTTTTCTACAACTGGAGAAGCAGTTTTTGGTGTGTGGTTAAGGATAGCAATCGCTTCACCCACTTGCTTACCTCGGATTAAGTCTACAACTAAACGAACTTTACGAGGAGCAATACGAACTGTTCTCGCTACTGCTTTAGCTTGCATTGAAGTGCCTCCTCTCATTATCTTCTAGTTTTCTTATCGTCAGCATCATGACCTTTATACGTACGAGTTGGTGCGAATTCACCTAACTTGTGGCCAACCATGTCCTCAGTGATGTACACAGGTACGTGTTTACGACCGTCATATACAGCGATTGTGTGTCCGATGAACTGAGGGAAGATTGTTGAACGGCGAGACCAAGTTTTAACAACTTGTTTTTGCTCAGATGCAACTAATTTTTCCATTTTGCTCATTAAATGATCATCGACAAATGGTCCTTTTTTTAAGCTACGAGCCATTTTGGTGCCTCCCTTCGTGATTGGCGTACGGTTCTAGAAATGAACCGTACTACAATCCCATTATTTTTTGCGACGACGAACGATGAATTTGTCAGACGCTTTGTTTTTCTTACGAGTCTTGAATCCAAGAGTTGGTTTACCCCATGGAGACATTGGAGACTTACGTCCGATTGGAGAACGTCCTTCACCACCACCGTGTGGGTGATCAACTGGGTTCATTACAGAACCACGAACTGTTGGGCGTTTACCTAACCAGCGAGAGCGACCTGCTTTACCGATTTTGATAAGTTCGTGTTGTTCGTTACCTACTTGACCGATTGAAGCGCGACAAGCAGATAATACAAGACGTACTTCACCAGAAGTTAAACGTACAAGTACGTATTTACCTTCTTTACCAAGTACTTGAGCAGATGTACCAGCAGAACGAACTAATTGTCCGCCACGACCAGGCTTAAGCTCGATGTTATGAACAACAGTACCTACTGGAATGTTGATTAATGGTAATGCGTTACCGATTTTGATGTCAGCTTCTGGGCCAGACATAACCTCCATACCTACTTCTAAGTTCTTAGGAGCAAGAATGTAACGTTTTTCACCGTCAACGTAGTTAATTAATGCGATATTCGCAGAGCGGTTTGGATCGTATTCGATCGTAGCAACGCGTCCTGGAATTCCATCTTTGTTACGCTTAAAGTCGATGATACGGTATTGACGCTTATGTCCGCCACCTTGATGACGTACAGTAATTTTACCTTGGTTATTACGACCAGCCTTCTTGCTTAAAGGAGCAAGTAATGACTTTTCGGGTCTGTCAGTCGTGATTTCAGCGAAATCATTCGTAGTCATATTACGACGACCGTTAGTAGTTGGATTATACTTTTTAATTCCCATCTCAATTTCCCTCCTTCTTTAGTAAGAATTAAACGCCTTGGAAGATTTCGATTTCTTTGCTGTCAGCAGTTAGCTTAACGATTGCTTTACGACGACGGCTAGTAAAACCAGCGTGACGACCAACGCGTTTTGCTTTCGGCTTGTAGTTCATGATGTTCACTTTTTCTACTTTAACACCAAAGATCGCTTCAAGAGCATCTTTAACTTCTGTTTTATTAGATTTAACGTCCACATCGAACGTGTATTTTTTTTCAGCCATCATTTCCATAGAACGTTCAGTGATAACTGGGCGCTTAATGATATCACGAGGATCTCTCATTATGCAAGCACCTCCTCTACTTTTTCCACTGCCGCTTTTGTCATGATTAGCTTATCATGATGAAGCACGTCTAAAACGTTTACGCCATCAGCAGTGATTACTGTTACTCCAGGGATATTGCGAGCAGATAACTCTACAGATTCGTTTGCATCAGCAGTTACGATAAGAGCTTTCTTCTCAACAGTTAATCCTTTAAGTACTGCTAGCATGTCTTTTGTTTTTGGAGCATTTAACACTAGGTCTTCAAGAACTACAATGTTGTTCTCAACTACTTTAGTAGCTAATGCAGATTTGATTGCTAAACGACGAACTTTCTTAGGAAGTTTGTACGCATAGCTTCTTGGTGTAGGTCCGAATACCGTACCACCACCACGCCATTGAGGAGAGCGGATAGACCCTTGGCGAGCACGTCCAGTTCCTTTTTGACGCCATGGTTTACGACCACCACCGCGAACTTCAGAGCGAGTTTTTACTTTGTGTGTACCTTGACGTAAAGATGCACGTTGCATCATTACAGCTTCGAAAAGTACAGCTTCATTTGGTTCGATACCGAAAATAGCTTCAGCTAATTCGATTTCACCAACCTGTGAACCAGTTTGGTTATATACAGTAACTTTTGGCATTGGAATTCCTCCTTCCTATTGTGAATTATTTGCTAACCTTCACAGCGCCTTGAACAACTACAAGAGATTTCTTAGCACCTGGAACGTTACCTTTTACTAATAATAAGTTGCGCTCAGTGTCAACTTGAACGATTTCTAAGTTTTGGATAGTAACTTGGTCTCCACCCATACGTCCAGCAAGTTTTTTGCCTTTGAATACACGGTTCGGAGCAACTGGGCCCATTGAACCTGGACGACGGTGATAGCGAGAACCATGAGACATAGGTCCGCGAGATTGTCCGTGGCGTTTGATAACACCTTGGAAACCTTTACCTTTAGAAATTCCTGTTACATCAACGATTTCACCTGTAGCGAATACGTCAACTTTTACCTCTTGACCAACCTCTAATCCGTCCACGTCTGCATCGCGGATTTCGCGAATGAAGCGCTTAGGAGTTGTAGATGCTTTAGCAGTGTGGCCTTGTTCAGGTTTGTTAGTTAACTTTTCACGTTTATCTTCAAATCCTAACTGGATTGCATTGTAGCCATCAGTTTCAGTTGTTTTCTTTTGAAGAACAACGTTTGGATTAGCAGCGATAACTGTTACTGGGATTAACTCACCGTTCTCAGCAAATACTTGAGTCATACCGATCTTTCTTCCTAAGATTCCTTTGGTCATGAGTTACACCTCCTACATTTTTAAGTTATATAAATTATAGTTTGATTTCGATATCTACACCAGATGGTAAGTCTAAACGCATTAATGAATCTACTGTTTGTGGAGTAGGACTCACGATGTCGATTAGACGTTTGTGCGTGCGCATTTCGAATTGCTCACGAGAATCTTTGTACTTATGAACAGCACGAAGAATTGTGTAAACAGTTTTTTCAGTTGGTAATGGGATCGGACCAGAAACTGTTGCCCCAGAACGCTTAGCTGTTTCTACAATTTTCTCAGCTGACTGATCAAGAATACGGTGATCGTAAGCTTTTAAACGGATACGAATTTTTTCTTTTGCCATTATTTTCCCTCCTTCGTTCGCCTATTTCTAAAATAGACCTTCTCCATGGAAATTTCCCCACACCATGCCATGGCAAAGCGGCCGGGTGTGTCAGCAACCTTCCACTTCATCGCAGTCAAAGACCAACATTGTCTATTATACAATGTTATTCGTCTAGATGCAAGCATCTTTTTGTTTGCATCTGCTTTTCTCTACTTTTGCTATTATACATGGCACTTTAAAGAATTTCAAGTTTTCATCTACCAGAATTCATTTTACAGTTTCTGGGTTTTGTTTATTGCTTTTTATATACTATAGAAGAAACTCGTCAAAACATAAAAATATGATCTCATTCATTATATAAACGCAAACAAAAACCCCAAGAGAAAATCCCTTGGGGTTTTTTATATCAGTTAAGATTACTCAACGATAGTAGCAACTACACCGTAACCTACTGTACGTCCACCTTCACGAATAGAGAATTTAGTTCCCTCTTCGATAGCGATTGGAGCGATAAGTTCGATAGTCATTTCGATGTTGTCACCAGGCATTACCATTTCAGTACCTTCTGGTAATTGGATGATACCAGTTACGTCAGTTGTACGGAAGTAGAACTGAGGACGGTAGTTAGCGAAGAATGGAGTGTGACGTCCACCTTCTTCTTTAGATAATACGAAAACTTCAGCTTTGAATTTAGCATGAGCTTTTACAGAACCGCTTTTTGCAAGTACTTGTCCACGTTGGATGTCTTCACGAGCAACCCCACGAAGTAAAGCACCGATGTTGTCTCCAGCTTGAGCTTGGTCAAGAAGTTTACGGAACATCTCTACACCAGTTACAGTTGTAGAAGCATTTTCTTCAGCAAGACCGATGATTTCTACTACGTCACCAACTTTAACGATACCGCGCTCAACACGACCAGTAGCAACTGTACCACGACCTGTGATAGAGAATACGTCCTCTACAGGCATTAAGAATGGTTTGTCAGTTTCACGTTCTGGAGTTGGGATGTAAGCATCAACTTCAGCCATTAATTCAATGATTTTTGCTTCCCAATCAGCTTCTCCTTGAAGAGCTTTAAGAGCAGAACCTTTGATTACAGGAATGTCGTCGCCTGGGAATCCGTATTCAGATAATAGGTCGCGAACTTCCATTTCTACTAATTCTAATAATTCTTCGTCGTCTACCATGTCGCATTTGTTTAAGAATACAACGATGTAAGGTACACCTACTTGACGAGAAAGAAGGATGTGCTCACGAGTTTGAGGCATTGGGCCATCAGCAGCAGATACTACTAAGATACCGCCGTCCATTTGAGCAGCACCAGTGATCATGTTTTTAACATAGTCAGCGTGACCTGGGCAGTCAACGTGTGCATAGTGACGAGTTTCAGTTTCGTACTCAACGTGTGCAGTTGAGATTGTGATACCGCGCTCTCTTTCTTCTGGAGCAGCATCGATTTGATCGTATCCGCGTGCTTCAGCACCACCAGCTTTTGCAAGTACTGTAGTGATCGCAGCAGTTAATGTAGTTTTACCATGGTCAACGTGGCCGATTGTACCGATGTTAACATGGGGTTTAGAACGTTCGAATTTAGCTTTAGCCATTCTAAATTCCTCCTTAGTTTATATAGGTTATTTTATATTTAGGCTAGAAAGTGAAACTTGCGTCCCACTTTCTAAGCTTACATAAGTAGTTATACGTGAAGAATCGATAAAAATCAATTATTCACCTTTATTTTTTTTGATAATTTCTTCAGAAACAGACTTTGGTACTTCTTCATAGTGGTCAAACACCATAGAGAATGTTCCGCGTCCTTGAGTGTTAGAACGTAATGACGTTGCATAACCGAACATTTCAGAAAGTGGAACCATAGCGCGAACAACTTGAGCGTTACCGCGAGCTTCCATACCTTCTACACGTCCACGACGAGATGTTACGTCACCCATAATGTCACCCATGTACTCTTCAGGAATTACAACTTCAACTTTCATCATTGGCTCAAGAATTACTGGGCTACATTTAGAAACCGCAGCTTTAAGTGCCATAGATGCAGCGATTTTGAACGCCATCTCAGATGAATCGACATCATGGTAAGATCCGTCAACTAATGCAGCTTTAATGTCAACTAGTGGATAACCAGCTAGTACACCATTTTTAAGTGCATCTTCAAGACCTGCTCCAACAGCTGGGATGTATTCACGTGGAACTACACCACCGACGATCTTGTTTTCGAATTCGAATCCTTTACCTTCTTCGTTAGGTTCAAACTCAATCCAAACGTGACCGAATTGTCCACGTCCACCAGATTGACGAGCGAACTTACCTTCAACTTTCGCAGCAGCGCGGAAAGTTTCACGGTATGCTACCTGAGGAGCACCAACGTTTGCTTCAACTTTGAATTCACGGCGCATACGGTCAACGATGATATCAAGGTGAAGTTCACCCATACCAGCGATGATTGTTTGGCCAGTTTCTTGGTCAGTGTGAGCACGGAATGTTGGATCTTCTTCAGAAAGCTTAGATAATGCTGTACCCATTTTATCTTGGTCAGCTTTTGATTTTGGTTCGATAGCTACAGAGATAACTGGCTCTGGGAATTCCATAGACTCAAGGATAACAAGGCTCTTCTCGTCACAAAGAGTATCACCAGTAGTAGTATCTTTTAAACCTACAGCAGCAGCGATATCACCAGCGTAAACTGTTGAAATCTCTTCACGGCTGTTAGCGTGCATTTGTAGGATACGACCTACACGCTCACGCTTACCTTTAGTTGAGTTTTTCACGTATGATCCAGAGTTTAACACACCAGAGTACACACGGAAGAACGTTAACTTACCAACATAAGGGTCAGTCATGATTTTGAATGCTAAAGCTGCGAATGGTTCTTCATCGCTAGACTTACGTTCTACTTCTTCATCTGTATCCGGAAGAGTACCTTTGATTGCAGGTACATCTAATGGAGATGGTAGGTAGTCGATAACTGCGTCTAACAGAATTTGAACACCTTTGTTTTTGAATGCAGAACCACAGATTACTGGGAAGAATTCTACAGAAGTTGTAGCCTTACGGATACCAGCTTTAAGCTCTTCTACAGTGATTTCTTCACCTTCTAGGTACTTCATCATCATTTCTTCATCAAGCTCAGCTACCGCTTCAATAAGTTTTCCACGGTATTCTTCAGCTAGTTCTTTGTGCTCTTCAGGAATTTCAACACGTTGAATGTCTGTTCCTAAATCGTTACCGTACATGTAAGCACATTCTTCAACAAGGTCAATGATACCATTGAACTCATCTTCAGCACCGATTGGTAACTGAATTGGGTGTGCGTTTGCTTGTAAACGATCGTGGATTGTTCCTACAGAGTATAAGAAATCTGCACCGATTTTATCCATTTTGTTAACGAATACGATACGAGGTACGCCGTAAGTAGTAGCCTGACGCCAAACAGTTTCTGTTTGTGGTTCTACACCAGATTGTGCATCAAGTACTGCTACTGCGCCATCAAGTACGCGTAAAGAACGTTCTACTTCTACTGTGAAATCTACGTGACCTGGAGTGTCAATGATGTTTACACGGTGACCTTTCCATTGTGCTGTAGTTGCAGCAGAAGTAATTGTGATACCACGCTCTTGCTCTTGCTCCATCCAGTCCATCTGAGATGCACCTTCGTGAGTTTCACCGATTTTGTGAATACGTCCTGTGTAGTACAGAATACGTTCAGTAGCTGTTGTTTTACCAGCATCGATGTGAGCCATGATACCAATATTACGAGTGTTTTCTAAAGAGAACTCTCTTGCCATTTGGTGTCTTGCTCCTTCCATATATGGATTGGATTTTTTTATTTTAAGTAGCAAAAAAGCCACTTTATATTGTTACACATGTCAGTATGTCCAGTACCCTCATTATGTAAAACGAGCGCCCAACGAAAGGGAGAGGCATTCTCCCTCTCCACACTTCCATAAGCGACAAATAAAGCGGTTTATGCTTACATTTATTTTACGTTGAATCCTACCAACGGTAATGAGCAAATGCTTTGTTAGCTTCTGCCATTTTATGAGTGTCTTCACGTTTCTTAACAGATGCACCAGCGTTGTTAGCTGCATCTAAGATTTCGTTAGCAAGACGCTCTTCCATAGTTTTTTCACCACGAAGACGAGCGTAGTTTACTAACCAACGAAGACCTAAAGTTGTACGGCGTTCTGGACGAACCTCAACTGGAACTTGGTAGTTAGCACCACCAACACGACGAGCGCGTACTTCAAGAACAGGCATAATGTTCTTAAGAGCTTGCTCGAATACTTCCATTGGCTCTTTACCAGTACGTTCGCTTACGATATCGAACGCATTATAAAGAATTGTTTGAGATTTACCTTTTTTACCGTCAACCATCATTTTGTTGATAAGGCGTGTTACTAGTTTCGAATTGTACATTGGATCTGGTAACACGTCACGTTTTGCAACAGGTCCTTTACGAGGCATATTGAGTTCCTCCTTTCATTAAAAAGTTATTATTTCTTAGCCGCTTTTGGCTTTTTAGTACCGTATTTAGAACGGCCTTGCATACGCTTGTCAACACCAGCTGTATCAAGCGCACCACGAACGATGTGGTAACGTACCCCTGGTAAGTCTTTTACACGACCGCCGCGAATTAATACTACGCTGTGCTCTTGTAAGTTGTGACCGATACCTGGGATGTATGCTGTTACCTCAATACCATTTGTTAAACGAACACGAGCATATTTACGTAACGCTGAGTTAGGTTTCTTTGGAGTCATTGTACCAACACGAGTACATACACCACGTTTTTGAGGTGCAGAGATATCAGTTGATTTTTTCTTTAAAGAGTTAAAACCTTTGTTTAACGCAGGTGATTTAGATTTCCATACTTTATCAGTACGACCATTTCTCACTAATTGGTTAATAGTAGGCATTTGATTATCCTCCCTTCGCATGTTTGTATGACCACATATCCAGGTGGTTCATTATTAGTTGAAAACAAAGTTTTTGCAAGGGAGAGCAAATGCTCTCTCCTCACAAAAACAGTTTTAACTTATTATTCCTATTGCTGAAGCTCCTACTTGAATCCCCGCAACTTTACCAAGTTTACGAACTGATTCAACTTTTGTTATGGGTATGTTATGTTGCAATGCAGTACGAATGATAACATGGGTCAACCGCATATCAGCATCTTCTGCAATGACAACTTCTTTAACTATACCATTTTGGATTGCTTCCAATGTGCGTTTATGACCAACGACCACATTTTCAGCATTTGACACTTTTTGATAAGACATATAAATATCCTCCAAAGCATCGTTCAGGAGCAACCTTGCTTATAGTAACATTTTGACTCATACAATGTCAACTAGGATTAACTGTTTTTATACAAAATTTACGACGGAAAATTTTACTGTTCCACATAAACTTCATCGTTTTCTACATTCATGTCATCTTGTGTTGTTTTAACAAGATCCACTTTGCGATAACGATTCATACCTGTTCCAGCAGGAACAAGTTTACCGATAATAACATTTTCTTTCAATCCTAGAAGCTCATCACGTTTACCCTTAATCGCTGCATCAGTTAAGACACGAGTTGTTTCTTGGAACGATGCTGCAGATAAGAATGAATCTGTTTCAAGTGAAGCTTTTGTAATACCAAGTAGAACAGGTCTAGCTGTTGCTGGTTGTTTACCTTGCAGTAACACCTTCGCATTCGCATCAGTAAACTGATGGATATCTAGTAACGTTCCTGGTAATACATCTGTTTCACCTGCATCACTTACACGAACTTTACGTAACATTTGGCGTACCATTACTTCTACGTGCTTGTCACCAATTTCTACCCCTTGCATACGGTATACTTTTTGAACTTCACGTAATAAGTATTCTTGAACTGCCGTAATGTCCGTTACTTTTAGTAATTCTTTCGGATCAATAGAACCTTCTGTTAACTCTTTACCGTGGCTAATTTGCTGTCCTGGAATTACTTTCAGACGAGCACCATAAGGAATAGCATACGTACGAGCTTCAACTTCACCCTGTACAACTACTTCTTGGCGATCTTTAACATCGTTGATCGCTGCGATAACACCGTCGATTTCACTGATAACTGCCTGACCTTTCGGATTACGAGCTTCGAAGATCTCTTGGATACGAGGTAAACCTTGAGTGATATCATCTCCGGCAACCCCACCTGTATGGAACGTACGCATCGTTAACTGTGTACCTGGCTCACCGATAGATTGAGCTGCGATAATACCTACCGCTTCCCCTACTTCTACGTCTGTTCCAGTTGCTAAGTTACGACCGTAACACTTCTTACATACACCATGGCGAGTGTTACACGTGAACGCTGAACGAATGTTTACAGTTTCAACACCCGAATTCTCAACGATATGAGCGATATCTTCAGTAATTAATTGATTTTCAGCAACTAATACTTCACCTGTTTCAGGATGTTTTACAGTTTTTCTTGCAAAACGTCCAACAAGACGATCATATAATGACTCAATAACTTCATTACCCTCTTTAATCGCACCAATTAATAAACCACGATCTGTTCCACAATCATCTTCACGAACAATTACATCTTGTGCAACGTCAACAAGACGACGTGTTAAGTAACCAGAATCGGCAGTTTTAAGTGCTGTATCGGCAAGACCTTTACGCGCACCATGCGTAGAGATGAAGTACTCAAGTACTGTTAAACCTTCACGGAAACTTGATTTGATCGGAAGTTCGATGATACGACCAGATGGATTGGCCATCAGACCACGCATACCAGCAAGCTGAGTAAAGTTCGATGCGTTACCACGGGCACCAGAATCACTCATCATGAAGATTGGGTTGCGTTTATTCAAGGACTTCATCAGTTTTCCTTGGATAACATCTTTTGCATTACTCCAAATAGAGATAACGCGATCGTAACGTTCTTCTTCCGTGATTAAACCGCGACGGAATTGTTTAATTACATTATCTACTTTTGCTTGTGCTTCGTGGAGAATTTCATCTTTTTCGCCTAATACAAGAATGTCAGATACCCCAACTGTAATACCAGCTTTTGTAGAGTATTTGAATCCTAAGTTTTTCATACGGTCAAGCATGCGAGACGTTTCTGTAATTTTGAAACGTTTAAACACTTCCGCAATGATGTTACCAAGGATTTTCTTGCTAAATGGCGCCACTTCTTCGCGACTAGCAATAATTTCTTTAATGTTCGCACCTTTTTCAACGAAATATTTCGCTGGTGTTTCTTTTTCAAGGTTTGAATTTGTTGGTTCATTAATATAAGGGAACGACTCTGGTAAGATTTCGTTGAATATTAATTTACCAACTGTTGTTAATAGAAGCATACTCTTTTGCTCTTCAGTAAATGTTGCGTTGTTTACTGCGCTTGCAGCTACTGCAACACGTGTATGAAGATGTACATATCCATTTTGGTATGCAAGTAATGCTTCGTTCGCATCTTTGAAGACCATACCTTCACCGATTGCGCCTTCACGCTCAAGTGTTAAGTAGTAGTTACCTAATACCATATCCTGAGATGGAGTAACAACTGGTTTACCGTCTTTCGGGTTCAAGATGTTTTGTGCCGCTAACATAAGAAGACGAGCTTCTGCTTGTGCTTCTGATGATAAAGGTACGTGAACGGCCATTTGGTCACCGTCAAAGTCCGCGTTGTATGCAGTACATACAAGTGGGTGAAGACGGATTGCGCGACCTTCTACTAATGTAGGTTCAAACGCCTGAATACCAAGACGGTGAAGTGTTGGTGCGCGGTTTAGAAGTACTGGATGTTCTTTAATCACAGATTCTAAAACGTCCCAAACTTCAGGTTGTACACGCTCGATTTTACGTTTCGCACTCTTAATGTTGTGTGCTAATCCTTTTTCAACTAACTCTTTCATTACGAAAGGTTTGAACAGTTCAAGCGCCATCTCTTTCGGTAATCCACATTGATACATCTTTAAGTTCGGTCCTACAACGATTACAGAACGACCAGAGTAGTCAACACGTTTACCTAATAAGTTTTGACGGAAACGTCCTTGTTTACCTTTAAGCATGTGAGATAGTGATTTTAATGGACGGTTACCTGGTCCAGTAACTGGACGGCCACGACGACCATTATCGATTAATGCGTCTACAGCTTCTTGTAACATACGTTTTTCGTTTTGAACGATAATGCTTGGTGCACCTAAGTCCAATAGACGTTTTAAACGGTTATTACGGTTAATTACACGACGGTATAAGTCGTTTAAGTCAGAAGTAGCAAAACGTCCACCATCTAACTGTACCATTGGGCGTAGTTCTGGTGGAATTACTGGTAGAACATCTAAGATCATCCAAGATGGCTCATTTCCAGAGTTACGGAATGCTTCTAATACTTCTAGACGTTTAATAGCACGAGTACGGCGTTGTCCTTGTGCTGTTTTTAATTCTTCTTTTAAGAAGTCTACTTCTTTATCTAAATCGATGTCTTGTAATAGCTTTTTAATCGCTTCTGCACCCATAGCAGCTTGGAATGTGCTACCATATCGATCACGATATGCACGGTATTCTTTTTCAGAAAGTAATTGCTTCTTATCAAGTGGTGTATCTCCACTTTCTGTTACAACATAAGAAGCGAAATAAATTACTTCTTCAAGCGCGCGAGGGGACATGTCTAAGACAAGTCCCATGCGGCTCGGGATACCTTTGAAATACCAAATATGAGATACAGGAGCAGCTAATTCGATATGACCCATACGTTCACGACGTACTTTTGCACGCGTTACTTCAACGCCACATCGATCACAAACTACACCTTTATAACGTACACGTTTGTATTTTCCGCAATGACATTCCCAGTCCTTTTGTGGTCCGAAAATACGCTCACAGAACAAGCCGTCTTTTTCTGGCTTTAACGTACGATAGTTAATTGTTTCTGGTTTCTTAACTTCACCGTATGACCAAGAACGAATCTTGTCAGGTGAAGCAAGTCCAATCTTCATATATTCAAAGTTATTTACATCTATCAAGGGGCCTACCTCCCTTTTAGTCTACAGGTTATCCCAATTATTCCTTAGTTGTCTCAACTTCGACATTCAATTTATCTGCTGATTGATGATCATCGTCATCTTCTGTATCACGCATTTCAATTTCTGTATCGTCGCTAGACATCATTTTAACGTCCATACCTAAACTTTGCAGCTCTTTAATCAATACTTTGAATGATTCAGGAACGCCTGGTTCTGGAACATTTTCGCCTTTAACAATTGCTTCATACGTCTTAACACGTCCAACAACATCATCAGACTTCACTGTTAAGATTTCTTGAAGAGTATAAGCAGCACCGTAAGCTTCAAGTGCCCAAACCTCCATCTCACCGAAACGCTGTCCACCGAACTGAGCTTTACCTCCAAGAGGCTGCTGCGTTACAAGTGAGTATGGTCCAGTAGAACGAGCATGAAGTTTATCGTCAACCATGTGCGCAAGTTTGATCATATACATGACACCAACAGATACGCGGTTATCGAATGGTTCACCAGTACGTCCGTCATACAGGATTGTTTTCGCGTCATTTGCCATACCAGCTTCTTCAATTGTGCCCCAAACATCTTCCTCACGAGCACCATCGAATACTGGTGTTGCAATGTGAATGCCAAGGTATCTTGCCGCCATACCAAGATGAAGCTCTAATACCTGACCGATATTCATACGAGATGGTACCCCTAATGGGTTTAACATGATATCGATTGGCGTACCGTCTGGTAAGTAAGGCATATCTTCTTCTGGTAAAATACGAGAGATAACACCTTTGTTACCGTGACGTCCGGCCATCTTGTCACCTTCAGAAATTTTACGTTTTTGAACGATATATGCACGTACAAGTTGATTCACACCTGGTGGCAATTCATCGCCATCTTCGCGGTTGAATACTTTTACGTCTAAGATAATACCGCCACCACCGTGTGGTACACGTAGTGATGTATCACGTACTTCACGTGCTTTTTCTCCAAAGATTGCATGTAATAGACGTTCTTCAGCTGTTAATTCTGTTACACCTTTAGGTGTTACTTTACCAACAAGTAAATCTCCATCTTTTACTTCAGCACCAACGCGAATGATACCGCGCTCGTCAAGGTTACGTAATGCATCTTCCCCAACGTTTGGAATGTCACGTGTAATTTCTTCTGGTCCAAGCTTCGTATCACGAGCTTCTGACTCATATTCTTCAATATGAATAGAAGTGTACACATCATCTTTTACAAGGCGCTCACTCATGATGATCGCATCCTCGTAGTTATAACCGTCCCAAGTCATGAAGCCAACAAGCACGTTACGTCCAAGTGCTAGTTCACCTAATTCCATAGAAGGACCATCCGCAAGGATTTCACCTTTTACAACTTCATTTCCAACACTTACGATTGGACGTTGGTTGTAGCAAGTTCCTTGGTTAGAACGAATGAATTTTTGCATTTTGTAGCGATCTAAATCGCCTTTTACTGTTTGACCGTCAACTTCTACATAGCGACGTACCCAAACTTCACGTGCTTCTACGCGTTCAACAATACCAGGGTGTTTACAGATTACTGCAGCACCTGAGTCTTTTGCTGATACGTACTCCATACCTGTACCTACAATCGGAGATTCCGGATTCATTAACGGAACCGCCTGACGTTGCATGTTCGCTCCCATAAGTGCGCGGTTAGAGTCATCGTTTTCTAAGAACGGAATACAAGCTGTCGCTGCCGACACTACTTGTTTTGGTGATACATCCATGTAGTCGATGCGTTCTTTATTTGTGACAATGTTTTCACCACGGAACCGAGCTACGATATCTTCATCAAGGAATTCTCCTTCTTCAGATAACTTCATGTTCGCTTGGGCTACAACATAATTATCTTCTTCATCTGCTGTTAAATAATCAACATGCCCTGTTACAAGACCAGTTTCTGGGTCAACACGACGGTATGGTGTTTCAATGAAACCAAACTCATTTACTTTCGCGAACGAAGATAATGAGTTAATCAAACCGATGTTTGGTCCCTCTGGTGTTTCGATTGGACACATACGACCATAGTGAGAGTAGTGCACGTCACGCACTTCAAAGCCTGCGCGCTCACGCGTTAAACCACCCGGTCCTAATGCAGATAGTCTTCGTTTGTGAGTTAGCTCTGCTAATGGGTTTGTTTGGTCCATGAACTGAGATAACTGAGAACTTCCGAAGAACTCTTTAATAGATGCAATAACAGGACGAATGTTAATTAGTGCCTGTGGTGTAATTGCATTTGTATCTTGGATCGACATTCTCTCACGAACAACACGTTCCATACGAGAAAGACCGATACGGAATTGATTTTGTAATAGTTCTCCAACAGAACGCAGACGACGGTTTCCTAAATGGTCGATATCATCTGTATCCCCTACTTTGTATAGTAGGTTGAAGAAGTAACTGATAGAAGCAAGGATATCACCTGGTGTGATGTGTTTTACATCGCGAGTAATATTTGCATTACCAATTACGTTAATTACGCGTTCGCCTTCCGACTCAGGAGCATAAATCTTAATAGATTGCAGCTCAACATCGCCTTCTACCACTCCACCCATTGGTTTCGCTGTTTTGAATCCAATGTTTTTCTCTAAGTAAGGTAAAATGCGATCAAGTGTACGACGATCTAAGATTGTTCCTTCTGCCGCTAAAATTTCACCAGTTTCTGGATCCACTAATGTTTCAGCTAAACGTTGATTAAACAATCTGTTTTTAATGTGTAACTTCTTGTTGATCTTGTAGCGACCTACATTTGCTAAATCGTAGCGCTTTGGATCGAAGAAACGAGACACAAGTAAGCTCTTAGCATTTTCTACTGTTGGTGGTTCACCAGGACGTAGACGCTCATAAATTTCAAGCAATGCTTTTTCTGTGCTATCTGTGTTGTCTTTTTCTAATGTGTTGCTTAAGTATTCGTTATCACCTAAAAGCTCGGTGATTTCTTGATCAGAGCCAAACCCTAATGCGCGTAACAAAACAGTTACAGGAAGTTTACGCGTACGGTCAATACGCACATATACAACATCCTTAGCATCTGTCTCATACTCTAACCAAGCTCCGCGGTTTGGAATTACAGTAGCAGTAAAACCACGTTTTCCGTTTTTATCCACTTTGCCACTATAGTATACGCTTGGAGAGCGAACTAACTGGGAAACGATAACACGTTCTGCACCGTTAATTACGAATGTTCCAGTCTCTGTCATGAGTGGGAAATCTCCCATGAACACATCTTGTTCTTTTACTTCACCAGTTTCCTTGTTGATTAGACGCACTTTTACACGAAGTGGTGCTGCATACGTCACATCACGCTCTTTGCATTCGTCTACAGAGTATTTAGGTTCACCCAAGCTGTAGTCGATAAATTCAAGCGATAGATTTCCCGTAAAGTCTTCAATCGGAGAAATGTCTTGGAACATTTCTCGCAAACCCTCATCAAGAAACCACTGATAAGAAGAGGTTTGAATTTCGATAAGATTTGGTAACTCTAATACTTCACTAATACGGGCATAACTTCTTCGTTGGCGGTGGCGTCCGTATTGAACTAGTTGACCTGTCAACTGCTTCACCCCTCAAATCATGAGTATTATAAATGCACAAAAAAATTTGTGCAAAATCACAAATAAATACAACTACTGCTATTTAGCGTAGTCTTTTTTCTCTTAAAGATAAATACGTTGAGTCTTTCTACCTGCTCAAAAAAGAAAAATGGCTTCTATAAGAAAACCATCATTCTGTTTCATAATCTGCTGATTTTACTATCTTTTCCAAGAGAAACAAAAATATACATCTTTCTCAACGCAGAAAATCATATATTGGCATTGTATAATGTTAACATAGCCAAAAATAACCGTCAACGTTTTTTTGATTTTATGATATAATATCCTTTTTTCTTTTCTACAACTTCGACTTCAGAAAATACTTCTTCTAGTTTTTTCAGCGCAGATGGTGCACCTTGCTTCTTTTGAATAACAATCCACAACTCTCCACCTGGAACTAAATGCTCTACAGCTTTTTCTAAAATCTCATGCACGATATCTTTACCTGCACGAATTGGAGGATTAGATAGAATGGCAGCATACATACCATCTACATTTTCATAGACGCTACTTTGAAAAATGTGCACATTTCCAATTCTATTGTTAGCGGCATTTTCTTTCGCAAGCTCAAGTGCCCTTTCATTCACATCCACCATGTGAACTTTACGGTCTTGAAACTCTTTCGCCAACGATAAACCAATTGGTCCATATCCACAACCTACGTCTAATATATCACCTTTAATATCTGGCACTTGAAACGCTTCAATTAAAAGACGAGAACCAAAGTCCACTTCGTTTTTCGAGAACACCCCACGGTCAGATAAGAAAGTAAATTGAGATCCACGAAGGGTAAATTCCCATCGCTTACGATCACTTTTACTAGAAGGGTCGTTAGAAAAATAATGGTCTGCCATATGGCCACCTCTTTTCTTTACAGTTAAAAAAAAAGCTCGCATGAGAGCGAGCTTTTTTTAAAGCATCAAAAGTTAATTACTTAACTTCTACAGCAGCGCCAACTTCTTCAAGTTTAGCTTTGATTTCTTCAGCTTCTTCTTTAGCAGCAGCTTCTTTGATTACTTTTGGAGTGTTGTCAACTAATTCTTTAGCTTCTTTTAAGCCAAGACCAGTGATTTCACGAACAACTTTGATAACTTTGATTTTTTGTGCACCAGCGCTAGTTAGTTCCACATCAAATTCAGTTTTCTCAGCAGCAGCTTCTCCAGCGCCACCAGCAACAGCTACAGGAGCAGCAGCAGTTACGCCGAATTCTTCCTCGATAGCTTTTACTAAGTCGTTAAGTTCTAATACAGTCATAGATTTAACTGCTTCAATGATTTGTTCTTTAGTCATTGTAAATATCCTCCCTTAAATAGGTTTGTATTGTTTTATCGATAATACGTAATTATCTTTTAAAAAATTAAGCGCCTTGCTCTTCCTTTTGGTCTGCAACTGCTTTAGTAGCAAGTGCAAGGTTACGGATTGGAGCTTGAAGAACGCTAAGAAGCATAGAAAGTAAGCCTTCACGTGATGGAAGAGTAGCGATTGCTTTAACCTCATCAAGTGTTACAAGTTTACCTTCGATTACGCCCGCTTTAATTTCTAAAGCTTCATGATCTTTAGCGAAGTCGTTTAATACTTTCGCAGGAGCAACTACATCCTCGTTACTGAACGCGATTGCGTTTGGTCCTGTTAAGAATTCATTTAACTCAGCCATTTCAGCAGACTCTGCAGCACGACGAGTTAGAGAGTTTTTGTAAACTTTGAACTCAACGCCAGCTTCACGTAATTGCTTACGTAATTCTGTTGCCTCAGAAACTGTTAAACCACGGTAGTCAACAACGATTGTAGATTTACTAGCGCGAAGTTTGTCCGCGATTTCAGTTACAACTTGTTGTTTAGTTTCGATTACTTTGCTCATGTTATTACACCTCCTGTAGATTATATAGAAGATGTACCGAAAGTGCACTAAAAACCTCCATGCCCAACTTGTAGACATGGAGGCATATAGTCACAGAAAAAAATTCCGCTTCGTATATTAACACCTAGGTAGGAAATTAAGTCTATTGACACCTACTGTCTACGGTACACTAATTAAATTCACAACATAAATGATTATATAAAAACTTCTTTATGAAGTCAACTTCCAAAATTTACGCTAATGTAGAAACGTCTACACGTACGCCAGGTCCCATTGTAGAAGCAACTGTTACGTTCTTCATGTAAGTACCTTTTGCAGCAGCTGGCTTAACTTTTTGTAAAGTGTCAGCAATTGTTCTGAAGTTTTCTACTAATTTAGCATCTTCGAAAGATACTTTACCGATTGGAACGTGGATGTTACCAGCTTTATCAACGCGGTATTCAACTTTACCAGCTTTGATTTCGTTAACAGCTTTAGTTACATCGAAAGTAACTGTTCCAGTTTTAGGGTTTGGCATTAAACCTTTAGGTCCTAATACGCGACCAAGTTTACCAACTTCACCCATCATGTCAGGAGTTGCTACTACTACATCGAAATCGAACCAACCTTGTTGGATTTTACCAATGTAATCTGCATCGCCTACGAAGTCAGCTCCAGCAGCTTCAGCTTCTTTAGCTTTTTCACCTTTAGCGAATACTAATACACGTTGTACTTTACCAGTACCGTGCGGAAGAACAACTGCACCACGGATTTGTTGGTCAGCTTTCTTAGGGTCAACACCTAAACGGAATGCAGCTTCTACAGTTGCATCAAATTTAGCTGTGTTTGTTTTCTTTACTAATTCTACTGCTTCTGTTGCAGAGTAAGCAGCTGCACGATCAACAAGCTTTGCAGCTTCTACGTACTTTTTACCTCTTTTAGCCATTTTTATTTCCTCCTCGAATGTGGTTTTAGCGGAATAACCTCCCACGTTTACGCTTATTTTCAGGTATAACCTGAGGATGCGCGCCATCCATTTATTTAAAAACGATAATCATTTACGATAATAAAGGTTGCGAATTGGAATTCCAGACCCGCAACCTTTTTTAAAAAACAAATCGAATTAGTCTTCGATAACGATGCCCATACTGCGTGCAGTACCTTCAACCATACGCATTGCAGCTTCTACGCTAGCAGCGTTAAGGTCAGGCATTTTAGTTTCAGCGATTTCGCGTACTTTATCACGCTTAACAGTTGCCACTTTATTACGGTTTGGTTCACCAGAACCAGACTCAATACCAGCTACTTTCTTAAGAAGAACAGCAGCAGGAGGAGTTTTAGTAATGAAAGTGAATGAACGGTCCTCAAATACCGTAATTTCAACAGGGATGATAAGACCAGCTTGATCTGCTGTACGAGCGTTAAACTCTTTACAGAAGCCCATGATGTTAACACCTGCTTGTCCTAATGCTGGACCAACTGGTGGAGCTGGGTTAGCTTTACCTGCAGGAATTTGAAGTTTTACCATTTTAATTACCTTTTTAGCCACGAGACACACCTCCTTAAGTCCGTGATGTGGTCAATTGGACAGTGATTTGCCCTCCCACGTCATATTTTATCTGTAAGGATAAAATCTTTCAAAAAACGTCTCCGATAACGAAGACGTACTGACTTAAAAGATATTATCACTTTTTACAATTCATTTCAAGTTTCATTTTATAATTTTTCAATTTGATGGAAGTCAAGCTCAACTGGAGTCTCGCGACCAAACATGTCCACAAGCACGCTAACCTTTTTCTTCTCCACATCAATTTCTTCGATAGCACCTGTATAATCTGCGAATGGCCCCTCATTTACACGTACTGTCTCATGAAGTTCAAAGTCGAAATCAACCACTTCGTTGTCCATTCCCATATGTTTCATAATGGTAACAACTTCCTCTTCCAATAGAGGTGATGGTTTAGATCCAGAACCAGAAGAACCAACGAACCCAGTTACACCTGGCGTGTTACGTACAACATACCAAGAGTCATCAGTCATGATTAGTTCTACTAATACATAACCTGGGAACACTTTTCTTTTCATTAATTTTTCTTTACCGTTTTTCATTTCTACTTCTACTTCTTCCGGGACAACAACACGGAAAATTTTATCTTGCATACCCATTGATTCTACACGTTTCTCTAGGTTTGCTTTTACTTTATTTTCATATCCAGAATAAGTATGGACAACATACCAACTTTTTTCCATTCATTTAGGACGAGCGTCCTTCCCTCCCTGACGTACATTTTTTTGCGCAAATGAAAAAACCCGTTCACCGGGCTTTTACACAGTTCTTATAAATAACATTATATCATGGATAAGTGCTTCTTATTCAAGAATTAACCAAGAATTAACCGAATTAAAGAAGAAATGCCCATATCAACCACTGCGAAGAAAATCGCAAAGAAGACAACTGTAGCGATAACAGTCGCTGTTGAACGGAGTAATTCATCTTTTTTAGGCCAACTTACTTTTTTCATTTCGCGACCTACATCGCCGAAAAAGTTCGTTAAACGCATCTACGGGACCTCCAGTGTATTATTTCAATTATTTATTTTGTTTCCTTGTGAACTGTATGCTGATTGCATGTTTTACAGAATTTCTTTATTTCAAGTCGCTCTACTGAGCTCGTATCTTTCATCGTAGAGTAGTTTCGATTTTTACACTCTTCACATGAGAGTACAACTTTTTTCCTCATTAGTTACACCAACCTTGTAACATTATGTCCCTAAAAATGTATCATACAACAAAAGACAATGTCAATGTCATGCCTTTTGTACTCTCTACAAAAAGAAAACAGGTGATTTTTACACCTGTAGTACTTGTTATGAATTTAAAGTGGTACTCTCTCTCATTTCCATATATCGTTCCAATTTTCGCTTCACCCTTTGTAAAGCGTTATCAATAGATTTCACATGTCTATTTAACTGTTCCGAAATCTCCTGATAAGAACGACCATCCAGATATAAAGAAAGCACTTTTCTTTCTAAATCGCTTAATAATTCAGATATTTTAGACTCTATGTCTGTATATTCTTCCTGACTTATAATCATTTCTTCAGGATCAGTTACCTTCGCTTCCGAAATAACATCTAATAATGTCCGATCCGATTCCTCATCATAAATCGGTTTATCTAAAGACACATATGAATTTAACGGAATATGCTTTTGCCTGGTTGCTGTTTTAATAGCGGTAATAATTTGTCGAGTGATACACAGTTCAGCAAATGCTTTGAATGAAGACAGCTTGTCCTCTTTATAATCACGAATCGCTTTAAACAATCCAATCATACCTTCTTGAACAATATCTTCTCGATCGGCACCCACTAAGAAATAAGATCTCGATTTCGCGCGAACAAAGTTCTTATATTTGTGAATCAAATATTCTAGAGCGTCAGTATTACCTTTTCGAACTAACTCAACGATTGCCTCATCTTCTAAATCACGAAATGTAACGTCGCCTACACTTACGAAGCCTGCTTCCACCTTGATCCCTCCGACCGCTATTTATTTAGCAATATTATACAGTAAAAAGACAAAGAGCGTCAATGCTTCAACGCTCTCCTCTTCTTAATTTTTCTAACTTTTCTGTAATATCTTTACTAAATATCTTTCGCATGGCGGGTTGTTTTTCTTTTGTGTCTTGTGTACGCCTTCTTACTTGTTGCTCCATCGCTTGTACTTCCAACTCTAATTCACGTGCAGATTTCCGAAGAGCACCTTGCGCAAATATAACCCATTGTTCCGTATAATCAGAAGTCGCAACATATATTTGCGTATTTATATTTCTAAGCTCAATTGCAAGTTGCTCTATCTTTTCATCTGCAGTTTGATTCTTCCTTGTGAATATCACTTCCACACGCGATTGTTTCATCTTTTTTTCAATACCGTGGACTGTATAAGCATCAAAGACTATCATTACCCTTATACCTGTGTAACCTTGATAATCCGCCATCTTATCAATCAGTGCATCTCTTGATGATTGCAAATCTACATCCCGTAGTTTCTTCAAGTCTCCCCAAGCTCCAATAATGTTGTAACCGTCAACGATTAAAATATCGTTCATTTTTTATTTACCAATTTCGTTACGTTTACGATATACCTCATACATTAACAGACTTGCGGCTACTGAAGCATTTAAGGATGTAACTTTACCAACCATCGGTAAAGTAATTAAGAAATCACATTTTTCACCAATAATACGACTCATACCTTTTCCTTCACTTCCAATTACTAATCCAATTGGCATTTTACCATCTAAATTACGGTAATCTGTTTTCCCTTTTGCGTCTGTACCAGCAATCCAAAGTCCACGTTCTTTTAATTCATCGATTGTACGAGATAAATTCGTTACGCGCGCAACCGGAATATATTCAATTGCCCCAGTAGATGCTTTCGCAACTGATGCTGTAAGTCCTACAGCTCTTCTTTTTGGAATAATAATGCCATGAGCTCCTGTCGCATCCGCAGTACGCATAATAGAACCTAGGTTATGCGGGTCTTCAATTTCATCTAAAATTAAGAAGAACGGATCTTCATTACGCTTCTCTGCTACTTTGAATAGATCTTCTAGCTCAGCATATTGATATGCAGCCACTTGCGCAATTACACCTTGATGGTTCCCCTCAACTAATTGATCTAATTTCTTTTTTGGTGCATGTTGTAAAATAATCTTATTTTCTTTCGCTAGTGCTAGTACAATTTGTACCTGTCCTTTGGCAGCACCTTCTGCGATCCAAATTTTATTAATATCTCTTCCTGAGCGTAACGCTTCAATTACAGGGTTACGTCCGATAATATATTCACTACTCATGATGATGTGCCCCCTTCCTTTTCTTCTAAAACAGCAATTGCCTTATATACAATTTCGTCTAATCTTTCACGATTATTTAATAAGTGATGATAGCCAATAAGCGCTTCAAAGGCTGTACTATGTCGATATGTTTGTACATCCGTATTTTTCGGAACAGTACCCGAATTGGCATTGCGTCCTCTTCTTAGTACCGCTTCTTCTTCCTCAGTTAAAAATGCTGCCTCTAATAAATGATAAACAACTTTCGCCTGTGCCTTTGCCGAAACAAAGCTTGTCCCTAATCGATGTAATTGATTAGGACGAACTTTCCCTTTTTGAAGTAGGTGATAGCGGATATATTGTTCATATACCGCATCACCCATATATGCTAACGCTAAGCTGTTTAATTGCTTTGCATCAATCATTCTTATCCTCTTTTCCATCTTGTACCTTGAGCGGTATCTTCTAAAATAATGTTACGGTCTTTTAAATCATCGCGAATTTGATCTGACAATGCAAAATCACGATTTTTACGAGCTTCAATACGTTTTTGAATAAGCGCCTCAATTTCTTCATCAAGTAACTCTTCTTGCGCTAATTCCAATCCTAAAATATCAAATAATGTTTCAAGTTGTTTTACGTATGCTTCAATTACCACTGTAGACGTATGCTCTTCCAGTAAATATTGATTTGCATGATTGGCTACATTATATAACTCAGTGATTGCATTAGCAGTATTGAAGTCATCATCCATCGCTTCTTCAAATGCAGTCTGGAATTTCTCCAGTTCAGCCAACCATTTCTCATTATGATCTGTTAAATCCGTACTACTTTCCATACGGTGTTTTAAGTTACCGTAAGCCGTTTTAATTCTTTCCAGTCCGTTATTTGTACTTTGTAATAACTCTTCACTGAAATTAATTGGGTGACGGTAATGCACTGATAGCATAAAGAATCTAATTAACTGTGGATCATATTGCTTAATGATATCGTGAACTAAAATGAAGTTCCCAAGTGACTTAGACATCTTCTCATTATTAATATTAATATATCCATTGTGCATCCAATAACGTGCAAATGTTTTTCCTGTTAACGCCTCAGATTGCGCGATTTCATTCTCATGATGAGGAAATGCCAAGTCTTGACCACCAGCATGAATATCGATTGTGTCCCCTAAGTATTTACGCGCCATTGCCGAGCATTCGATATGCCAACCTGGACGACCTTGCCCCCAAGGGCTCTCCCAGAAGATTTCTCCTTCTTTCGCAGCTTTCCATAAAGCAAAATCAAGTGGATCTTGTTTCTTCTCTCCTACTTCAATGCGCGCACCGTGACGTAAGTCTGCGATTGGTTGATGAGATAATTTACCGTACCCTTCGAATTCCTTCGTTCTAAAGTACACATCTCCTTCTGATTCATATGCATATCCTTTATTCACAAGTTCTTGAATAAATTCAATAATGATATCCATATTTTCCGTTACACGCGGGTGCACTGTTGCATGCTTGCAACCTAGCGCCGTTACATCTTCAAAATACGCTTCAACGAAACGATCAGCAATTGTTGGCACATCTTCACCTAATTCATTTGCTGCTTTAATTAATTTATCATCTACGTCAGTAAAGTTAGATACGTACTGCACATCATACCCTTTATATTCTAAATAACGGCGTACCGTATCAAATACCATAGGTGGTCTCGCATTCCCAATGTGAATGTAGTTATAAACTGTAGGTCCGCATACGTACATCTTTACCTTATTTTCTTCTAATGGAGTAAACTCTTCCTTTTGACGTGTTAACGTATTATAAATGTGAATAGTCATTTTTATCCTCCCTTTCTACCTTTACTTCAAGTTGTTTTTTTAATTTATCAAGTTCTACTTCCATAACCTTTAATTTATCAAAAATTGGATCCGGAAGGTCAGAATGATTTAATTCTTGACCAATCTTTACTCCATTTTGAATAACGACTCGGCCAGGTATACCTACAACTGTAGAATGTGCAGGGACTTCTTTTAATACGACAGAACCTGCTCCAATTTTAGAATTCTCTCCAACTGTAATGGATCCTAGTACTTTAGCACCCGTTGCAATTAATACATTATCCTGGATTGTAGGGTGCCTCTTTCCCTTTTCTTTACCCGTACCACCTAATGTAACCCCTTGATAGATCGTTACATTATCACCAATTTCACACGTTTCTCCAATTACAACCCCCATCCCATGGTCTATGAAAAAACGACGACCAATTGTTGCTCCTGGATGAATCTCAATGCCAGTAAAGAAACGACTAACTTGTGAGATCCAACGTGCCATAAAGAAGAAATTCTTTTTATAAAAAGCATGTGCAATTCGATGGGCCCAAACTGCATGTAATCCAGAGTAAGTCAAAATGACTTCGAAGTAACTTCTTGCCGCTGGATCCTGTTCAAAAACGACTTCAATATCTTCCCGAAGCCTCTTAAACATCGACGTTCCCTCCCCTTTATGGGCTGCTTTTTCGAGTGAACTAACTCCCTACTTATCTCCCTAAATCTTTATACACGCGGATAAAACTTATACTCACACCCAGTTTTACGGTATAAAAAAAGACGCCTCTGTCATATTGACAGAGACGCCTTATAAGCGCGGTTCCACTCTGTTTAGGCTAAAAAAGCCTCAAACTCATCTTTGATAACGGTGTAAACCGCTTCTGCTTACTTTACAAAACAATTTGCTGTTCAGCAGAAGACTCGAAGGGGCATTTCAAAAATCCGCTTATAAACCACTTCCAGCCTAAAGGTGGTTCTCTCTGTAAAAAGCCTGATTTTCTACTTCTCCTTCTCGTCGCTTTTCCTTATTAGGTTTTAAGTATACTTATTATATTTCTAAACCTAGAAAATGTTAACCAATTACTTTTTGTAGACGATTTAAAACTTTTTCTTTTCCAAGAAGTGCAATAGCATTTGGAAGCTCTGGGCCATGTGTTTGACCAGTAGTTGCAACACGGATTGGCATAAATAAGTTTTTACCTTTATGACCTGTTTCCTTTTGAACTGCTTTAATAGCCGCCTTAATTGCTGCTGGTTCCATCGCTTCTAGTGCTTCTACTTGACCAGCAAATGCACGAAGTACTTCTGGTACTTGTTCACCTTTTAATACTTCTTGTCCTTCTTCTTCATAATCAACATGATCTTTGAAGAACATTTCGGAAAGCTCTACAATTTCAGCTCCAAAGCTCATTTGTTCATGATATAACGCAATTACATCACGAATCCAAGCTTGTTCTTGTTCACTTAAAGTTTCACCTATACGTCCAGCTTTCACTAGATGCGGTAAGCTTAATTCTACTACCGTATCTAAATCTTGCTTTTTCATATATTGGTTGTTCATCCATTTTAGTTTTTGAGAATCAAATAATGCAGGTGATTTTGATAAACGAGCTGCATCGAACATTTTGATAAACTCTTCTTGAGAGAAGATTTCTTCTTCTCCTACTGGCGACCAACCTAGTAATGCAATAAAGTTAAAGATTGCTTCTGGAAGATATCCAAGCTCTTTATATTGCTCAATAAATTGAATAATAGATTCATCACGCTTACTTAATTTTTTACGGCTTTCATTTACAATTAAAGTCATGTGACCGAATTGTGGGATATCCCAACCGAAAGCTTCATAAATCATCATTTGTTTTGGCGTGTTTGAAATATGGTCATCACCACGAAGTACGTGTGTAATTTCCATTAAGTGATCATCTACCGCTACCGCAAAGTTATAAGTTGGAATTCCATCTTTTTTCACGATAACGAAATCACCAAAATCATTTGAATGGAATGCAACTTCATCTTTTACGATATCTTTAAATGTGTAATCACGGTCAGCTGGTACACGGAAACGAATACTTGGAATACGTCCCTCAGCTTCAAATTCTTTCACTTGTGCTTCAGTTAAATCACGGTGGTTACCTGCGTAACGAGGTGTTTCACCACGAGCGATTTGCCCTTCACGTTCTGCTTCTAACTCTTCTTCTGTCATATAACATTTGTAAGCTAGACCACGCTCTAATAAATCTTCATATAACTTTTTATAAATATCTAAACGCTCTGTTTGACGATATGGTCCAAATTCACCACCAACATCAACACCTTCATCCCAGTCCATACCGAGCCATTTCAAGTATTTTAATTGGCTTTCTTCTCCACCTGCAACATTACGTTTTACATCAGTATCTTCAATACGAATAATAAACTTACCATCTTGATGACGAGCAAATAAATAATTAAATAATGCCGTACGCGCATTTCCGATATGTAAGTGTCCTGTTGGACTTGGCGCATAGCGCACTCTCACTTGCTTTTCCATAATTGGTACACCTTCCATTCTTAATGTCAACACATTCTATAATTGTACACCAAAAAAATGTGATTATCCATCTTACGAATTAAAAACCATTATTTTTTCTGCAATAAAACAACTGCTTGAGAAGCAATTCCTTCTTCTCTACCTGTAAATCCTAATTTTTCTGTTGTTGTTGCCTTTACATTAATATTATCAATAGACGTTTCTAATAGCTCGCTAATGCGTTTACGCATACTTTCAATATGTGGTGCCATTTTTGGCTTTTGAGCAATAATTGTACAATCTAAATTCCCTAACTCATAACCTTGTTCACGCACAAATTCCCAAACCTTTTGCAATAATACAGCTGAATCAGCATCTTTAAAGGCAGGGTCTGTGTCAGGGAAATGTTTTCCGATATCTCCTGCTGCTATTGCACCTAAGCATGCGTCCGCAATCGTATGTAACAATACATCTGCATCCGAATGACCGATTAATCCTTTCTCATGGGGAATTGTAATTCCACCAATAATTAACGGTCTACCTTCCGCGAATTCATGCACATCAAAACCTTGTCCAATTCGAAACATTTTTTACATCCTCCTCAAGCTAAACTACTGGGCTTTATGATTCTATATTATATCGCTATCCTTATAAAGAAAAGCCCGGCCTTTGCCGAGCTTTTCTTCGCTATAATCATTGCTATCATTTCTTTTGAACGTGAAGAAAACTTTCAGCAATTAGTAAATCCTCTGGAGTCGTTACTTTAATATTATAGTAACTCCCCTCTACTACACCTACTTGCTTCCCGATACGTTCTATGAGACTTGCATCATCTGTACCAAGAAAACAACTCTGCTTCGCGCTTCTATGAGCTTCTAATAAAAGAGAAACAGAAAACCCTTGCGGTGTTTGTACAGCTTTAAGCTGAGATCTCTCTACCGTTTCGACAACGACACCCTGCTCTACTTTCTTAACGGTATCTTTTACTGGCACCGCACAAATGGAAGCTCCATATTTTTCTGCTGCAGTTAATACATCTTGAATCACTTTATTCGCTATGAACGGGCGTGCTCCATCATGTACAAGAACATACTCAACACCACTCGTATGCTGAATCGCGTTATACACACTATCTTGTCTTTCAGCTCCACCTTGAATAAATTGTACTGGCTTTTCAATTGGATACTTCTGCATTAACTCTTCAAAATACGGGCGCTCTTCTTCATTAATTGCCATAATAATATTTTTACACGCCTTATCCTTTTCAAAAGCACGTAACGTATGCACAATAATCGGTACTTCATTAATAAGTAAAAACAACTTATTTTTGCCAGCACCCATCCGCTTTCCTTGACCAGCTGCTGGAATAATTAATGTATACATATTAATAACCCTCTACTTATAATGCTTTTTCTAATAACTTACGTTTGGCGAAAATCATACGACCCGCCGATGTTTGTAACACACTCGTAACGAGTACATCGAGTTGTGAGCCTACATATTCTCTACCGTCTTCTACTACAATCATCGTGCCGTCATCTAAATATGCAACACCTTGATTTTGTTCTTTTCCATCTTTTACAACATAAACACTTAGTTCTTCACCTGGGAGTACAACAGGTTTAATTGCATTAGCTAAATCGTTAATGTTTAACACCGTTACCCCTTGTAATTCAGAAACTTTGTTTAAGTTGAAATCATTCGTTACTACCGTTCCACCAGTGATTTTCGCCAACTTTACAAGTTTGCTATCCACTTCTTGAATATCCTCGAAATCGCCTTCATAAATCTCTACCGGAATCGGCATCTCTTTTTGAATACGATTTAAAATGTCTAATCCTCTGCGACCACGATTACGCTTTAAAGCATCGGAAGAATCAGCAATGTGCTGAAGTTCTTCTAACACGAATTGTGGAATGACAATTGTTCCTTCTAAGAACTTTGTTTGGCAAATATCAGCAATACGCCCATCGATAATTACACTCGTATCAAGAATTTTCCAATGCGCTAAAGATTCTTCTGCCTCATTTTCTGGCTCTTCATTCTCACTATTATTATTTTTCTTCTTCCCACGTTGTGGTAATGTAAATAATCCTAACAATTCATTCCTCTTTTTAAAACCTACTTGGAATCCTAAATATCCTAGTAAAAGAGTGAAGAACACTTGCAACACCGTACTAATAACTGGAATTGTAAATTCACGAATTGGTATTAAAATTAAGTACGCAACAATAAGCCCCGAGATTAAACCTAATGTACCAAATAAAACATCCGCTACAGGCGCTTTTACAAGAGCCTCTTCAATATGCTTAATAAGTTGAACAATATAATCTACAAGCCAAAATGTTGTTAAAAATAAAATAATTGCACCAATAATTGCACGAACATACGATCCTTCCAGTAAAGGAATGGCACCGATGTCTAATACATTAATAACTTTTGGGATTAAATAAATCCCTAACGCTCCCCCGATTACTAAAAAGAAGAGCTGTACAATCCGTTTTAACATCCAACCACCTCCTACTCATTATTAACCATTGTTTCGCTAATCAAAACGCCGAATGCAAAAGCGGACGTGTTTTTTTATAAATAGTTTTATTTACCAATATATCATATCATATACCAAAAATGTTCTAGTGTCGTTATATTATGGAATCAATGTAATATTCTTAATTGTGTCTACTCATATAGAGATGCTCTTGAATTCTTTTTAGGCCTTCTCGTATTTTCTTCGCCCTGACTTCCCCAATTCCTTCCACATCATCTAATTCATTAATAGTCGCCCGACAAACACCTTGTAAGGTTTTAAATCGATTAATTAAATTTTCAATGATAAGTGGTGGAACACGTGAAATTTTGCTAGTGATTCGATATCCTCTCGGTGTCACACTTTCTTCTAAACTTGTTTGTCCTGGGTATCCGAGCAATTTAACTAAATCGCTATCCTCTAGAAGTTGTGCATTTGCAAGTTCTTGTAACTTTTTCAATATTTGATGATGATCTTGCGTTTTCTCTTGATAGTAATCTTTAATTAATAGTGCTGCCTCTGCTTCTAAATCGGCTAGTAGTTCCGTAAGTTGTAAACGAATTAACCTACCTTCTGTCCCCAGTTCATGGATATAGCTCAATATTTCATTTTTAATACGTAGTACCATTTCAACACTATGTAAAACATGAACTACTTCGGACATTGTAACGACCTCTTCAAATTCTAGAATGCCCAAATTCGTAATCCCATCATTCCATACAGCCTTATATTTTTCTAACGTTTGAATAGCTTGGTTTGCCTTTGTTAAAATAACACCTATATCTTTTAGTGTATAACGTAAATTCCCTTGATATAGCGTAATTACGTTACGTCTTTGTGAAATAGCCACTACAAGGCTACCTGTCTGCTTTGCTACACGCTCCGCCGTTCGATGGCGCATACCAGTCTCAATAGAGTCAATAGATGAATCTGGAACTAACTGTGCGTTCGCAATCAAAATTTTACTTCCAGTTTCATTTAAAATAAGTGCTCCATCCATTTTTGCTAATTCGTATAAACTAGCGGGAGAGAATGCACAATTAATATGAAACCCGCCATCAACAATACTTTTAATTTGTTCATTATATCCAAGAACAATTAATCCCCCTGTTTGTGCGCGAAGTACATTATCTATCCCTTCGCGCAGTGGTGTTCCTGGGGCCACAAGTTGTAAAATATTAATCATACTTTTGACACGTTGCTTGTTTTCTTCCATAGCCTAGCCTCCTAATGTCAAACGAAGCGCTTCTCCTAAATTGGATACACCTACTACCTCAATCCCATCCGGAATTGTCCATCCTCCTAAATTTTTTCTAGGAATAATAGCGCGTTGAAATCCTAATTTAGCTGCTTCTTGTACACGTTGTTCAATTCTTGATACCCTTCTTATTTCTCCAGTTAATCCCACTTCTCCTATTACTGCATCGGTCGGTGCCGTAGATTTATCTCTAAAACTTGAAGCTATACTTAAAGCCACAGCTAAATCAATTGCTGGTTCATCTAACTTCAAACCGCCTGCTACTTTTAAATATGCGTCTTGATTTTGCAATAATAAACCTGTTCTTTTTTCTAACACTGCCATAATAAGCGATACACGGTTATGGTCAATTCCCGTTGCCATTCTTCGAGGGTTTCCAAAACTAGTAGGGGAGATTAATGCTTGTATTTCTACTAAAACTGGTCGTGTTCCTTCCATTGAGGCAACCACTGTCGATCCCGCAACCCCAACTGGTCTTTCCTCCAGGAAAATTTCAGAAGGGTTTAAGACTTCTGCAAGACCAAGTTCCTTCATTTCAAAAATACCCATTTCATTTGTAGAACCAAAACGATTCTTCACAGCTCGCAAAATACGATATGTATGATGACGGTCTCCTTCAAAGTAAAGAACTGCATCGACCATATGTTCTAACATACGAGGTCCTGCGATTGCGCCCTCTTTTGTCACATGTCCAACGATAAAAATAGGGATCCCTTTCGTTTTTGCAAGTTTCATTAATTCCGCTGTACATTCACGTACTTGTGCCACACTTCCCGGTGCTGACGTTACCTCAGGTAAATGTATCGTTTGGATGGAATCAATAACAACAAAGGCTGGATTCACTTCTTCAATGTGTGCTGCAATTCGCTGTAAATCCGTCTCTGATACAACAAATAGATTACTACCATTTACATGTAAACGATCCGCGCGCAGTTTAATCTGTTTTGCTGATTCTTCACCCGATATATATAGTACATCATATGAAGAATCTGCTAATTGCGATGATATTTGTAATAGTAACGTTGATTTTCCAATCCCAGGGTCTCCGCCAATAAGTACTAAGGAACCATCTACAATCCCGCCACCAAGTACACGATTAAATTCTTGAAATTTCGTTTCAATACGCGCCTCAGACTTTGTTTCTACTTCTGTTAGGCGTCTTGGTTTTGTTACTTCCGATTGAATTGCATTGGCATAATTAAGGCGCCTTGATGATACAACCGGTTCCATCTCTTCAACAAGCGTATTCCATTGACCACATCCAGGGCATTTCCCCATATATTTCGGTGACTGATACCCACACTCTTGACATGTGAATTTTGTTTTCTTTTTAGCCATATCGTTTTATATTTCACTTCACTTTCATCTATAAACAGTTTATCCTTCTCGTACAAGAAAGAGGGCTATCTCGTAGCCCTCTTAGTTTGTCTATACTTATTTTACCTTTTCAGCACTATGAATGACAAATGATTCTCCTTCAACATCAAAGATAACTTTTTGTCCTTTCTCAATAGCACCTTTTAAAAGTTCTTCCGATAGTCTATCTTCTACATGTTTCTGAATTGCTCTACGAAGCGGACGAGCACCGTACTCTCGGTCAAATCCTTTATCAGCAATAGCTGAAATCGCTCCTTCTGTTAAATGCAATTCAATTTCTTGCTCTTTTAAGCGGTTCACTAACTGATTTACCATAAGTGTTACAATCTCTTGAATATGTTTTTTCTCAAGCATATGGAACACGATAATTTCATCAATACGGTTTAAGAATTCTGGACGAAATGCCTTTTTCAATTCATCCATTACTTTACCTTTCATATCTGAATAATCGCGGCTCTCATCTTGGACGTTAAATCCAAGATGTTTATTACGTTTTAACGCCTCTGCACCAACGTTAGATGTCATAATAACAATCGTATTACGGAAATCAACTGTACGACCTTTAGAATCTGTTAAGCGACCATCTTCTAATACTTGTAGTAGAATGTTAAACACATCAGGATGAGCTTTCTCTACTTCATCTAATAAGACTACTGAATATGGCTTACGGCGAACTTTCTCTGTTAACTGTCCACCTTCTTCATATCCAACATATCCTGGAGGAGAACCAACTAAACGAGAAGTAGAATGCTTCTCCATGTACTCCGACATATCGATGCGGATCATTGCATCCTCATCACCGAACATAGATTCTGCTAACGCTCTTGCTAGCTCCGTTTTACCTACACCTGTTGGTCCTAAGAAAATAAATGAACCAATTGGACGTTTCGGATCTTTCAATCCTGCTCTAGCACGACGAACAGCTTTCGCTACAGCTACTACCGCTTCATCTTGACCAATAACACGATCGTGAAGAATGGATTCTAAGTTTAATAATTTATCAGTCTCTGTTTGTGCAAGTTTAGAAACCGGGATACGAGTCCACGTAGAAACGACATTTGCAATATCTTCTACTGTCACTTCTGAGTTTTCTTTTCCTTGTTGCTCTTTCCATTGACGCTTCGTATCTTCTAACTTCTCACGTAAGCGTTGTTCCATATCACGTAACGAAGCAGCCTTTTCAAATTCTTGACTTTGTACAGCTGCATCTTTTTCTTTTCTAATTTCCTCAAGCTTCACTTCAAGCTCTTTTAAATTTGGTGGTGTTGTATAAGAGCGTAAACGAACCTTTGAAGCAGCTTCATCAATTAAATCAATCGCTTTATCTGGTAAGAAACGATCTGTAATATAACGGTCTGAAAGCTTTACAGCTGCATCAATTGCATCATCTGTAATAGATACGCGGTGATGTGCCTCATAACGATCACGTAAGCCTTTCAAGATTTGAGTTGATTCATCTAAGCTTGGTTCATCAACGTGAATTGGTTGGAAACGTCTCTCTAAAGCCGCATCTTTTTCAATATATTTGCGATATTCATCTAACGTTGTCGCCCCAATACATTGTAACTCTCCACGAGCTAAAGACGGTTTTAAAATGTTCGATGCGTCAATGGCACCTTCTGCTCCACCTGCACCAATTAATGTATGAAGTTCATCAATAAATAGAATGATATTTCCTGCTTGGCGGATTTCATCCATTACTTTCTTCAAACGATCTTCAAATTCACCACGATATTTCGTTCCAGCTACCACTGTACCCATATCTAGCGTCATAACACGCTTATCTCTTAAAGTTTCAGGAACTTCGTTATTTACGATTTGTTGTGCTAACCCTTCTGCAATTGCCGTTTTACCTACACCAGGCTCACCGATTAATACAGGGTTGTTTTTTGTTCTACGGCTTAAAACTTCAATTACACGTTGAATTTCTTTACCACGTCCGATAACAGGATCTAAACGATTTTCACGTGCAACAACTGTTAAATCACGTGCTAAGCTATCAAGTGTTGGTGTATTTGCATTTGTTGAAGAACCACCTTGGTGACCTGAACTTGCTTCATTACTTCCAAGAAGTTGCAATACTTGTTGTCTTGCCTTATTTAGACTAACACCCAAGTTATTTAAAACACGTGCCGCTACACCTTCACCCTCGCGGATTAAACCAAGTAAAATATGTTCTGTTCCAACGTAAGAATGACCTAATTTGCGAGCTTCATCCATAGACAATTCAATAACTTTTTTAGCACGCGGTGTATAATGCACAGTTTGAGAAGCTTCTGTTCCGCGCCCAATTAACGCTTCTACCTCTTTTTGAACTTTCTCCGGGCTTAATCCAAGAGCAATTAACGCTTTTGCTGCAATTCCTTCACCTTCGCGTACAAGCCCAAGTAAAATATGTTCTGTTCCAATATTATTATGCCCAATGCGAATTGCTTCCTCTTGAGATAAAGCTAATACTTTCTGTGCTCTTTCTGTAAATCTTCCAAACATCATAGAAATCGCCTCCTACTTGCGCTTAGTTTTTTTCAATACGTAATCGCTCACGGATTAAGGTTGATCTTCGATAATCTCTTTCTTCTGGTCCTAAAGGCCCTCCTGCATATTGTTGTAAAATGCCTGGTTGTGTAAGAACCATTAGCTCAGTCAAAATATTTCTCGACACACCTTTTATATATCCTAAATCAATACCAAGTCGTACATCTGATAAGCAATTGGCCGCTTCCGCAGATTGAATCAATCGACTGTTTGCTAGTATGCCATAAGAGCGATAAACTTTGTCTTCAAGCTCAATACTTGAATTTTGTACAATTAATTCTCTCGCCATTTTTTCTTGCTGTATAATTTGTTGAATGACACTCTTTAAATCTGCAATAATATCTTCTTCAGATTTTCCTAGTGTCATTTGATTTGACACTTGAAATATATTACCTAACGCTTCGCTACCTTCACCGTATATTCCTCTTACTACTAACCCTAATTTTTGAATTACTTGTATGATACGGCTAATTCTTTTCGTTAAGACGAGTCCTGGTAAATGAATCATTACAGAAGCTCTTAATCCTGTACCAACGTTAGTAGGGCAGCTCGTAATATATCCAAGTGATTCATCAAAAGCATACTCAACCTCTTTTTCTATCCAATTATCTATTTGATTGGCACTTTGAAGAGCCTCTGATAACTGCAATCCTGAAAATAAGCATTGAATCCGAATATGGTCTTCTTCATTCAGCATGACACTAATATGTTCGCTTTCTGACAATAAACATGCTCCATATTCTGTTCCTGCAAGGTTGGGACTAATTAAATGCTTTTCAACTAATACTCTCCTTTGAAGAGGCGTTAACTCATTCATTTTTAATAGTTCAAACTCTCCAAAAGGTTCTACCGTTTTATTTATAAATTCCTTTTTAAATAATTCATGAATCTGTTCAGCTTCTTCTTCGTTTTGCATAGTAGAGAATTGATACTTTTTAAAATTACGGGCCAAACGAATTCGGCTACTTAAAACAATATCAGAATCAGGGCCATCCCCCTTCATCCATGGACTAATCGCTTCATTCATAATTTTGTCCAGTGACATAGAACTATTCCCCCTCTCTATGCTCACTAAGCTGAGTTTCAAGACCTCGAATTTTATCCCTTATTTCAGCAGCTTTCTCAAACTCCTCTTTCTGTACATATTGTTTCAGAATGAGTTTTAGTTCATCTAATTCTTTCTTTAAGTGAATATTTCCTTCTATACGTTTAGGAATTTTTCCACAATGATCTGTATGCCCGCCGTGAAGACGTTTTAATAAGGGCTTTAAATGTTCCTTAAATGTATCGTAACAAGAAGCACATCCAAAGCGTCCTACCTTTGTAAATTGCTCATATGTCATCTTACAATCTGGACACCTTAATATACTTGTATTCGAAAATCCGTTTTTTCCTTCTTCAAACATTGTTGATTCACCGTGTAATAACCCAGCAAATAAATCATGGAATGAAAAGTTAGACTGCGATGATTGAAAGAAAGACGTATAGCCACTTTGTTCTGCACATTGCTCACAAAGATGAACTTCCGCCTTCTTTTCGTTAATTACTTTTGTATAATGTAAAGTTGCTGGTCTTATATTACAGTTTTGACAAGTCATCACTATCCCCACCTTTACAACAGGAACGATCTATCTCATAGTACTTTTCATACATTACTAGATTGTTCACTTTCCTTTTTTCGTTTAAATAAAAGTGCGTGTTCTTTTTTCAAAACTTCTACAATATTTAACTGCCTTATTTCTTAATTATTATTCTTTTACAAAAGCTGTATTTATTTATATTTCAGTGTCCTTAACATTGCGCATAATATTCGAGCCCTAAGTTCATCTCGAGAAGGAACATCCATTGATAGTACAGAACGATCTAGTACACTTAACATGAGTTTAGCTTCACGATTTGTTATGATTCCCTCTTCTATTAAACGTATAATCATACTCTCTGCATTTCCTTGAGCAACGCTATGATCAATCATATGAAGCATTTGATTAATAATGTCTATATCGTCATGCAGTTTGACTTTTATAATGCGAATGTAACCTCCTCCACCACGTTTACTTTCTACTACAAATCCTCTTTCTAACGTAAAACGGGTATTGATTACATAATTGATTTGAGATGGTACGCACTCGAATCGATCCGCAATCTCATTTCTTTTGATTTCAATCACATTATTATTGCTTAAGTCAATAACTTGCTTTAGATATTGCTCAATGATATCAGATATATTTCTCATTTATCCGCCACCTTTATTGACTTTGACTATCTTTGACTTTAATTATATACGTATTAATAAAATTTGCAACTCTTTTGCTTATTCACTATCCTAGCCACATTCCCCTGTATTTAATCAAAATTATTATTATTTAAACACATTTTTTTATTACTATGGATTATAAAAGAAAACACGAAAAAACACGAGTCAAATGACTCGTGTTTAATTGCTTGGCGACGTCCTACTCTCACAGGGACAAGGTCCCAACTACCATCGGCGCTAGAGAGCTTAACTTCCGTGTTCGGTATGGGAACGGGTGTGACCTCTCTGCCATCATCACCAAACTATGAAGGCATATTCCTTCAAAACTAGATAACATTTGCTACATATTATATGGTTAAGTCCTCGATCTATTAGTATTCGTCAGCTCCACATGTCACCATGCTTCCACCTCGAACCTATCAACCTGATCATCTTTCAGGGATCTTACTAGCTTACGCTAT
>NZ_CP152427.1:32500-87500 GCF_038971285.1 Bacillus paramycoides | reverse complement strand
CTACTTCCGCAAGACATGTTTGAGTTATTTTATTAAAAGTGCGGGTGAAGGGAGTCGAACCCCCACGCCAAAGGCGCTAGATCCTAAGTCTAGTGCGTCTGCCAATTCCGCCACACCCGCATATTTCATTAAAATGGTGAGCCATGAAGGACTCGAACCTTCGACCCTCTGATTAAAAGTCAGATGCTCTACCAACTGAGCTAATGGCTCTTACAATAAAGACTGGTGCCGACTAGAGGACTTGAACCCCCAACCTACTGATTACAAGTCAGTTGCTCTACCAATTGAGCTAAGTCGGCTAAATGGTGGAGGATGACGGGATCGAACCGCCGACCCCCTGCTTGTAAGGCAGGTGCTCTCCCAGCTGAGCTAATCCTCCGGATTGCCTGGCAACGTCCTACTCTCACAGGGACAAGGTCCCAACTACCATCGGCGCTAGAGAGCTTAACTTCCGTGTTCGGTATGGGAACGGGTGTGACCTCTCTGCCATCATTACCAGACTGTATTCATTTAAGACAAGAATTATTGTAACTCATTTAACTTTGAAAGTCAATAAGTTTTTTATATTCTTTCAAAACTAGATAACATTGCTTCATATTATATGGTTAAGTCCTCGATCTATTAGTATTCGTCAGCTCCACATGTCACCATGCTTCCACCTCGAACCTATCAACCTGATCATCTTTCAGGGATCTTACTAGCTTACGCTATGGGAAATCTCATCTTGAGGGGGGCTTCATGCTTAGATGCTTTCAGCACTTATCCCTTCCGCACATAGCTACCCAGCTATGCCCTTGGCAGAACAACTGGTACACCAGCGGTGCGTCCATCCCGGTCCTCTCGTACTAAGGACAGCTCCTCTCAAATTTCCTACGCCCACGACGGATAGGGACCGAACTGTCTCACGACGTTCTGAACCCAGCTCGCGTACCGCTTTAATGGGCGAACAGCCCAACCCTTGGGACCGACTACAGCCCCAGGATGCGATGAGCCGACATCGAGGTGCCAAACCTCCCCGTCGATGTGGACTCTTGGGGGAGATAAGCCTGTTATCCCCGGGGTAGCTTTTATCCGTTGAGCGATGGCCCTTCCATGCGGAACCACCGGATCACTAAGCCCGACTTTCGTCCCTGCTCGACTTGTAGGTCTCGCAGTCAAGCTCCCTTATGCCTTTGCACTCTACGAATGATTTCCAACCATTCTGAGGGAACCTTTGGGCGCCTCCGTTACACTTTAGGAGGCGACCGCCCCAGTCAAACTGCCCACCTGACACTGTCTCCCGGGTCGATAAGACCCGTAGGTTAGAATTTCAATACAGTCAGGGCGGTATCCCACCAGCGCCTCCACCGAAGCTAGCGCTCCGGTTTCAAAGGCTCCCGCCTATCCTGTACAAACTGTACCAAAATTCAATATCAGGCTACAGTAAAGCTCCACGGGGTCTTTCCGTCCTGTCGCGGGTAACCTGCATCTTCACAGGTACTATAATTTCACCGAGTCTCTGGTTGAGACAGTGCCCAAATCGTTACACCTTTCGTGCGGGTCGGAACTTACCCGACAAGGAATTTCGCTACCTTAGGACCGTTATAGTTACGGCCGCCGTTTACTGGGGCTTCAGTTCAGAGCTTCGCTTACGCTAACCCCTCTCCTTAACCTTCCAGCACCGGGCAGGTGTCACCCCCTATACTTCGCCTTACGGCTTCGCAGAGAGCTGTGTTTTTGCTAAACAGTCGCTTGGGCCTATTCACTGCGGCTTTCCGTTAAGAAAGCACCCCTTCTCCCGAAGTTACGGGGTCATTTTGCCGAGTTCCTTAACCAGAGTTCTCTCGCACACCTTAGGATTCTCTCCTCGCCTACCTGTGTCGGTTTGCGGTACAGGCACCTTTTATCTCGCTAGAAGCTTTTCTTGGCAGCGGGGAATCAAAGACTTCGCTCCATAAGGAGCTTCCCCATCACAGCTCAGCCTTCACGATAAGCGGATTTGCCTACTTATCAGCCTAACTGCTTGGACGTGCACAACCAATCGCACGCTTCTTCTATCCTTCTGCGTCCCTCCATTGCTCAAACGATAAAGAGGTGGTACAGGAATATCAACCTGTTGTCCATCGCCTACGCCTGTCGGCCTCGGCTTAGGTCCTGACTAACCCTGAGCGGACGAGCCTTCCTCAGGAAACCTTAGGCATTCGGTGGACGGGATTCTCACCCGTCTTTCGCTACTCATACCGGCATTCTCACTTCTAAGCACTCCACCAGTCCTTACGGTCTGACTTCACTGTCCTTAGAACGCTCCCCTACCACTGATACCATCGGTATCAATCCGCAGCTTCGGTGGTGTATTTAGCCCCGGTACATTTTCGGCGCAGAGTCACTCGACTAGTGAGCTATTACGCACTCTTTAAATGGTGGCTGCTTCTAAGCCAACATCCTAGTTGTCTAAGCAACTCCACATCCTTTTCCACTTAATACACACTTTGGGACCTTAGCTGGCGGTCTGGGCTGTTTCCCTTTTGACTACGGATCTTATCACTCGCAGTCTGACTCCTAAGGATAAGTCATTGGCATTCGGAGTTTGACTGAATTCGGTAATCCGATGAGGACCCCTAGTCCAATCAGTGCTCTACCTCCAAGACTCTTACACTTAAGGCTAGCCCTAAAGCTATTTCGGGGAGAACCAGCTATCTCCAGGTTCGATTGGAATTTCTCCGCTACCCACACCTCATCCCCGCACTTTTCAACGTGCGTGGGTTCGGGCCTCCATTCAGTGTTACCTGAACTTCACCCTGGACATGGGTAGATCACCTGGTTTCGGGTCTACGACCACGTACTAAACGCCCTATTCAGACTCGCTTTCGCTGCGGCTCCGCCTCTTCAGCTTAACCTCGCACGGGATCGTAACTCGCCGGTTCATTCTACAAAAGGCACGCCATCACCCGTTAACGGGCTCTGACTATTTGTAGGCACACGGTTTCAGGATCTCTTTCACTCCCCTTCCGGGGTGCTTTTCACCTTTCCCTCACGGTACTGGTTCACTATCGATCACTAGGGAGTATTTAGCCTTGGGAGATGGTCCTCCCAGATTCCGACGGAATTTCACGTGTTCCGCCGTACTCAGGATACATTCAAGAGAGAACGAAGTTTCGACTACGGGGTTGTTACCCTCTACGACGGACCTTTCCAGGTCGCTTCGTCTACCTCGTTCCTTTGTAACTCCGTATAGAATGTCCTACAACCCCAAGAGGCAAGCCTCTTGGTTTGGGCTATGTTCCGTTTCGCTCGCCGCTACTCAGGAAATCGCATTTGCTTTCTCTTCCTCCAGGTACTTAGATGTTTCAGTTCCCTGGGTCTGTCTTCCTTACCCTATGTATTCAGATAAGGATACCATACCATTACGTATGGTGGGTTTCCCCATTCGGAAATCTTCGGATCAAAGCTTACTTACAGCTCCCCGAAGCATATCGGCGTTAGTCCCGTCCTTCATCGACTCCTAGTGTCAAGGCATCCACCGTGCGCCCTTTCTAACTTAACCAAACTAAAAATTAAAAAATATGAGCTACACTGTTATCTAGTTTTCAAAGAACATACATTTATATATGAGAGATAGTTCTCTCAAAACTGAACAAAACGAAACACGGAAACTTATATTGATGAACAGCGTTCATCAATTCTCCATAGAAAGGAGGTGATCCAGCCGCACCTTCCGATACGGCTACCTTGTTACGACTTCACCCCAATCATCTGTCCCACCTTAGGCGGCTGGCTCCAAAAAGGTTACCCCACCGACTTCGGGTGTTACAAACTCTCGTGGTGTGACGGGCGGTGTGTACAAGGCCCGGGAACGTATTCACCGCGGCATGCTGATCCGCGATTACTAGCGATTCCAGCTTCATGTAGGCGAGTTGCAGCCTACAATCCGAACTGAGAACGGTTTTATGAGATTAGCTCCACCTCGCGGTCTTGCAGCTCTTTGTACCGTCCATTGTAGCACGTGTGTAGCCCAGGTCATAAGGGGCATGATGATTTGACGTCATCCCCACCTTCCTCCGGTTTGTCACCGGCAGTCACCTTAGAGTGCCCAACTAAATGATGGCAACTAAGATCAAGGGTTGCGCTCGTTGCGGGACTTAACCCAACATCTCACGACACGAGCTGACGACAACCATGCACCACCTGTCACTCTGCTCCCGAAGGAGAAGCCCTATCTCTAGGGTTGTCAGAGGATGTCAAGACCTGGTAAGGTTCTTCGCGTTGCTTCGAATTAAACCACATGCTCCACCGCTTGTGCGGGCCCCCGTCAATTCCTTTGAGTTTCAGCCTTGCGGCCGTACTCCCCAGGCGGAGTGCTTAATGCGTTAACTTCAGCACTAAAGGGCGGAAACCCTCTAACACTTAGCACTCATCGTTTACGGCGTGGACTACCAGGGTATCTAATCCTGTTTGCTCCCCACGCTTTCGCGCCTCAGTGTCAGTTACAGACCAGAAAGTCGCCTTCGCCACTGGTGTTCCTCCATATCTCTACGCATTTCACCGCTACACATGGAATTCCACTTCCCTCTTCTGCACTCAAGTCTCCCAGTTTCCAATGACCCTCCACGGTTGAGCCGTGGGCTTTCACATCAGACTTAAGAAACCACCTGCGCGCGCTTTACGCCCAATAATTCCGGATAACGCTTGCCACCTACGTATTACCGCGGCTGCTGGCACGTAGTTAGCCGTGGCTTTCTGGTTAGGTACCGTCAAGGTGCCAGCTTATTCAACTAGCACTTGTTCTTCCCTAACAACAGAGTTTTACGACCCGAAAGCCTTCATCACTCACGCGGCGTTGCTCCGTCAGACTTTCGTCCATTGCGGAAGATTCCCTACTGCTGCCTCCCGTAGGAGTCTGGGCCGTGTCTCAGTCCCAGTGTGGCCGATCACCCTCTCAGGTCGGCTACGCATCGTTGCCTTGGTGAGCCGTTACCTCACCAACTAGCTAATGCGACGCGGGTCCATCCATAAGTGACAGCCGAAGCCGCCTTTCAATCTCGAACCATGTGGTTCAAAATGTTATCCGGTATTAGCCCCGGTTTCCCGGAGTTATCCCAGTCTTATGGGCAGGTTACCCACGTGTTACTCACCCGTCCGCCGCTAACTTCATAAGAGCAAGCTCTTAATCCATTCGCTCGACTTGCATGTATTAGGCACGCCGCCAGCGTTCATCCTGAGCCAGGATCAAACTCTCCAATAAAGTTAGTTTGTCTAGCATCTAAAATAAAAATTGACGTTTCACGTTGTTTGTTTCGTTCAGTTTTCAAAGAACTTGTCTGCCGCTCAGAAGCGACTTTATCAATATAACATTTCGTTATATTTTCGTCAACAACTTTTTTCAATAAGTTGTTTTTCGTTTGTTTTGCTTGTTACCTTTCGTGGCAACGAATATAAATATACCAGTTTGATTATTAAAATGCAATAGTTTTTCTAATAAAATTTTTAACTTAGTAAAAAAGTATAAAAACAGCACATTTCTTCTATATAAATATAATGTCTCGCCCCATCAAACTTTACTACTCATACTTAAATAAAAAAAGCTTTGGAGAAATCTCCAAAGCTTAGTCTTGCTTATGACGCATAGCAGGGAATAGTAGTACATCACGAATAGATGGTGCATTTGTTAATAGCATAACAAGACGATCAATACCAATTCCTAGTCCACCTGTAGGAGGCATGCCGTACTCAAGAGCTTCGATATAATCATCATCCATCATGTGAGCTTCGTCATTACCTTGTTCACGTTCTTTTAATTGCGCTTCAAAACGTTCTTTTTGATCGATTGGATCGTTTAACTCAGTGAATGCATTTGCATGCTCACGTGCAACGATAAATAATTCGAAACGATCTGTGAATCGTGGATCTTCGTCATTCTTTTTCGCAAGTGGCGAAATTTCTACAGGATGACCGTAAATGAATGTTGGTTGGATTAATTTATCTTCTACTTTTTGTTCGAAGAATTCATTTATAATATGACCAACTTCCATTGTATCCTTAATATCTACATTGTGTTCTTTCGCAAGTTCACGCGCTTCTTCTACACTCATCGGATTCCAGAAGTCTGCTCCAGAATGTTCCTTAATTGCATCTACCATATGAAGACGTGTCCATTCTGGTTCTAGATTAATTTCATAATCACCATATTGGATTGTCGTTGTACCTAGTACTTGCTTCGCGATATGAGCAACCATATTTTCTGTTAGTTTCATAATATCTTTATAATCAGCATACGCTTCATATAATTCAATCATCGTAAATTCAGGATTATGACGAGTTGATACACCCTCATTGCGGAATACACGGCCGATTTCATAAACTTTTTCTAATCCACCCACGATAAGGCGTTTTAAATGAAGTTCAATCGCGATACGCATATATAATTCCATATCTAACGCATTATGATGCGTAATGAAAGGACGCGCAGAAGCTCCACCTGCAATTGCATGCATCATAGGTGTTTCCACTTCAAGATAACCGTTATCATCTAAGTATCTTCTCATTTCACGAATGATCTTACTGCGAGTAACGAATGTTTCACGGCTTTCCATACTTGTAATTAAGTCTAAGTAACGTTGACGGTAGCGCTGTTCAACATCTTTTAATCCATGATATTTATCCGGTAATGGACGAAGAGATTTCGTTAATAGCGTAAAGCCAGTTGCTTTCACTGAAAGTTCTCCAACGTTCGTTTTGAACACTTTACCTTCAATACCTACTAAGTCACCTAAATCTGCTGTTTTAAATAATTCGTACTCTTCATCTCCAACAGCATCTTTACGAACATAAATTTGAACTTGTCCATGTAAATCTTGAATATGTGCAAATCCAGCTTTTCCTTTACCGCGCTTTGTCATAATACGACCAGCGATAGAAACAGAGATTTCTTTCTCTTCTAATTCTTCTTTAGAGAACTCTCCATATAAGCTTAATAAGTCATTTGTTGCATTTGTACGTTCAAATCGTTTACCGAACGGATCGATTCCTTGCTCACGTAAGTTATGTAGCTTTTCACGACGAACAAGCAATTGGTCGTTTAATTCTTCGTGGTTCATGTTATCCATGGTATTGATATCACTCCAGCTCTATTAATTTTTACAATATATACAGTATAGCATTTTCTACTCAACTAGAAAAACTGCCAGCAACTAACTGGCAGTTCTTCTTTCTTTCACGTAATTATAGGAAGTGTGTAGAAGAATGTCAATCTTCCCTTTCTATTATTAACCAACGTGAATTGTTTGTTGTTTTGCTTCTACTTCTTCTACAAATGCACCTAATACATTCGCAAGGTCTTCACGCGTATTACAAGCATTTATACCATTACGTACATTTGCATTACCACGAATACCTTTTAAATACCAAGCTGCATGCTTTCTCATCTCTCTTACAGCGACACTTTCGTTCTTTAAATCGATCAGACGATCTAGATGCAACATACATACGTCAATTTTCTCACGTACTGTCGGTTCCGGCATTAATTCACCTGTCTCTAAATACTTTACCGTACGATAAATCATCCAAGGATCTCCAAGGGCAGCGCGACCAATCATAACGCCATCTACACCAATTTCATCAATCATGCGTTTTGCATCTTGTGGCGTTGCGACATCACCATTTCCGATAACCGGGATATTTACAGCTTGCTTTACTTGTTTAATAATATCCCAATCCGCTTTCCCCTCATACATTTGTACTCGTGTACGTCCATGAACTGCTACCGCTTGTCCGCCAGCACGCTCAACAGCTTTTGCATTCTCGATTGCGAAAATATGATCCTCATCCCAACCAATACGCATTTTAACTGTAACTGGTTTTTTTACAGCATCTACAACTGCCGCTACCATTTCATATATTTTATTTGGGTCTAGTAGCCACTTTGCTCCCGCATCACACTTAACGATTTTCGGTACCGGGCACCCCATATTTATATCAATGATGTCTGCTGTCGTATATTGATCTACATATTTCGCAGCATCTACAAGAGTTTCTTTCTCTCCACCAAAAATCTGTAAACTTAATGGCTTTTCTCTCTCATCAATATATAACATATCTAATGTTCTTTTATTATTCAGTAGTATTGCCTTATCACTTACCATTTCGGCACAAACTAGACCTGCACCAAATTCTTTTACTGTCAAACGGAATGCAGAGTTACACACTCCCGCCATCGGTGCTAATACAACTGGATTTTTCATCTCAATATTTGCGATTTTTAACACTCGATTTACTCCTTCCTTCCTGGTCACTTTGGCATTAACTCATCTATCGAGACCTTTAATGCTTTAGCAACTTCCACTACAAAATCTTGGGAAGGCGATCGATTTCCTCTCTCAACTTCACCTAAAACAGATACAGATACCCCTAATTCTTTTGCAAAACCTTCTTGCGTATAACCTTTTAGCTTTCGAAAAGCACGAATGCGTCTTCCCCATTTTTCTGCTTCCATACCGTTACTCCCTCTCGCCTTTTCATTTCTTCTACTTGTGAACGTGAAATGTTTTGTTTTATATCTTGATTAATCTCTAACAACGGAACGATAACAAAAGCTCTTTCGAACATCCGCGGATGCGGAACAATAAGATTCTCTGTTTCAATATTTTCTTGATTATATAGTAAAATGTCAAGGTCGATAGTCCTCGGACCCCACCTGATTTCCCTTTTTCTTCCTAGGTCATTCTCTACTTTTTGCGTTACTTTCAATAATTCTTGCGGTGATAAATTGGTAGAAATTTTTATAACTAAATTTAAAAAGGAACTTTGGTCAGTATAGCCAACTGGTTCCGTTTCATATACAGACGAAGCATCCTCAACTTGGATATACGGATTTTTATTTAGAAAATGAATCGCTTCAGTTAAATACGTATAACGCTCTCCAATATTTGAACCTAATGCAATGTACGCTACATTATTCATGGACGTTCTCTCGTAATTTCCACTGCTACAGCACGATAATGCCCCGGTATCGGCGGATCTGGTTTAATCACCTTTATTGTACATCTTGAAATACTCTCATATTGTTTCAATATATCTGCAGCGATATTTTCAGCAATACTCTCTACAAGCTTATACGTTCTATCTTCAACAACTTTCCTACATAATTCAAAAAGCTCTCCATAATTGACAGAATGCTCTAGGTCATCACTTTCTCCTGCCTGCTTCAAATCCAATTCCACCGTTAAGTCCACTTTAAATCTTTGGCCCAATTTATTTTCCTCTGGGAATACACCATGGTAACCATAAAACTCCATATCATGAATATAAATTTTATCCAATTACTTTACCCCCTTACCAATCATCGCGTCCATCATCTTAGCCATACGCGCCATTTCCTTCACATCATGAACACGAACAAACTCACAACCCTTTTCAATACCGAGACAAACAGTAGCTCCCGTTCCCTCAAGACGTTCTTCTACCGGTAAATCTAGCACATGCCCAATAAAGGACTTTCTTGAAGTACCTAAGAGAACCGGGTAACCTAGTACGTTTAACTGTTCTAAATTACGCATCGCTTCTAAATTTTGTTCAGGTGTTTTAGCAAAGCCGATACCTGGGTCTAAAATGATATTCTCATCTCGTACGCCAGCATCTTTAGCAATTTTAATACTGTCATATAAATCAGCAATCATATCAGCCATTAAATTGCGGTAATTCATGTTATCGCGATTGTGCATTAAGATAATAGGTACATCGTAATGAGCTGCAACTTCAGCGATTTTTGGTTCCGCCTTCGCTCCCCAAATATCATTAATAATATGAGCACCAGCTTCGATTGCTTGTTTTGCAACTTCAGCTTTATACGTGTCGATAGAAATAGGTAATTTCAATTCTCTTGAAACTGCCTGAATCATCGGAACAACTCGCTTTATTTCTTCTTCCACTGATACTTTAGCAAAACCCGGGCGAGTAGACTCACCACCGATATCAATAATATGGGCACCTTCATCTCGCATTTCTTTCGCATGGCGAACCGCAGCCTCTACCTCGTTGTAACTTCCACCATCGGAAAACGAATCTGGCGTTACATTTAAAATCCCCATAATTAAAGTTTTTTCATTTAAGTTCAATGTATATTCGCCGCAGCGCAAATCATAATCCCACTTCAAACTACACATCTCCTCTTCGCAATTCATTTCTGCTCCACAATTTCTCTCTCTGCATTTCATAAAGATTCATAAATCTTTTTGTAACCATACCTACTTTACCCGGGAAATCTCGTCCCTCTATACGATTAAGCGGAACAATTTCTTGAACCGAGTTTGTTACGAAGACTTCATCAGCTGAAAGTAATTCATCTTTTGTAAAGAAACCTTCCTTTACTTCTATGCCTAGTTCTTCAGCAACCTTTATAATAAACGCACGAGTGATACCATTTAAAATCCCCGTTTTTAACGAAGGTGTATATAAAATATCACCTTTTACAAAAAAGAGATTCGAAACAATACCCTCTGCAACATAACCTGTTTCAGTAAGGAAAATACCTTCCTTATTCACAACATTTCCTATTTCACGTTTCCCCAAAATGTTATTTAAATAATGGTGAGACTTCAAGCGAGATGCACCCTCTGGTGTGTTTCGCACTTGATTTAAGACAACCCCTTCTTTTTCCACTACATCTCCCGGGGCCGCTAAAGGTTTTATAAAAACAATAATAGACGGCTCTTCATACATTTCTGTTTGCAATCCAATTTCATCTATACCCGCCGATACATTAAAACGGACATAAGCATTCTCTAATTTATTCTTAACGAGTAAATTCTTTAAAATAAGCATTACTTCATCTTTCGTCATCGACCATTTAATTTGCAACGTATCTAGCGCATATATTAAACGGTCATAATGATCATCCAATAAGAAAGGATGGCCATTATAAATACGAAACGTCTCAAAAACTCCAAGACCATATAAATAACCGTGGTCATACGGCGAAATTCTCGCTTCACTCGCTTCTACATACTGACCATTTACGTAAATTAACATGATGTCACACTGGGACTGTATTTACGAATGAAATTCTGCAACAACTCTTTTCCGTGAGAAGTCATAATAGATTCCGGATGGAACTGTACACCTTCAATCGGTAATGTTGTATGACGGAGCGCCATAATTTCCCCTTCTTCTGTCCAAGATGTTACCTCTAAGCACTCCGGTAATGTCTCTTTCTTAACAATAAGGGAATGATAGCGCGTCGCAGTAAATGGATTAGGGATATCCGAAAAAATCGTCTTTCCATCATGATGCATAGGTGACGTTTTCCCATGCATTAATCGCTCTGCACGGACAACCTCTCCCCCAAACACTTGCGCAATAGATTGATGCCCAAGACAAACCCCAAAAATCGGAATCTTTCCAGCGAAGTATCGAATAACCTCCATACTAATCCCTGCTTCATTCGGACTACATGGACCTGGCGAAATCATTAAAAAGTCTGGTTTCATATTCTCAATATCTGAAATAGTCACTTCATCGTTACGTTTAACAACAAGCTCTTGTCCAAGTTCTCCAAGAAACTGTACTAAATTAAATGTAAAAGAATCATAATTATCAATCATTAATATCATTTCTCTCACCTAACCGTTTCTTCGCTACGTTCTTTTGCACGCCATAAAGCAATCGCCTTTTTGAGCGACTCTTTATATTCATTTTCTGGATTTGAATCAATTACAATTCCCGCTCCTGCTTGTACATGAGCTTTTCCATCTTTAGCAAGAAGTGTTCTAATTACAATATTCAATTCTGTATCTCCAGAATAACCGATCCAACCAATTGAACCTGTATAAATCCCTCTGCGAACAGGCTCTAATTCTTCAATGATTTCCATCGTACGTATTTTCGGGGCACCAGTAATTGTTCCTCCAGGGAATACAGCTTTTACTAAATCGAAAGCATCCTTATCTTCTTCCACCTCACCACGCACATTAGAAACGATATGCATAACATGTGAGTACTTTTCAATTACCATAAATTCATCTACTTCTACAGTGCCATATTTACAAACACGCCCTAAATCATTTCGTTCTAAATCTACAAGCATGACATGCTCTGCTCGTTCCTTTTCGTTCTCAATTAATTCCCTTGCTAATTCTTCATCCTCTTGTTCATTCGCACCGCGGGATCTTGTACCAGCAATTGGTCTTGTACTTACTTCTTGCCCTTGTTTTTTAATTAGCAATTCAGGCGAAGCACTAACGATTTGAAAATCTCCAAACTCCAAGTATCCCATATATGGAGATGGATTAATTTCACGAAGGCTTGTATAAATTTCTAGCGGGTGTGTTTGTAACGTTCTTTCTTGTCTCGTCGACAAGTTTACTTGAAACACATCACCAGCCCCAATATATTCTTGAATACATTCAACTGCCTTCATAAAGCTTTCTTCTGTAAAAGCAACTGCTTCACTTTTCTTTTCAGGGCATGCAAATGATATAGTCACTTCTGGCGCTTCTGTCGTCCAAAGAACCTTCCACTCATTTAATCGCTCTTTTGCCTCTTCATGCTTATCTACATAATGTGTAATAATCCATAATACCTTTTCTTCTTGATCATACACAAACACATCATCAAATAATAAAAAGAATATATCAGGTATATTAATATCATCCTCTGCAAGAGAAGGTAATTTTTCAATATAACGGATGCAATCATAACTAAAATAACCAATTGCACCACCTTGAAATGGCGGGTACCCCGGATTATAGTCTGTTTTCCATTGCTCCATATATTCCTGCATTAAATCTAATGGATTTCCTCGTTTTATTGTTTCCTTACCACTTTCACTTATATGTAACGTTTCACCCTTCCCTTGGATTACCGCTACTGGGTTCAACCCCACAATGTTATAACGACCGCCACGTCCACTCTCTAACAAAATATGTTGCGGTTTATCCTTAGAAAGAAATTTATATTGCTTAAAGAAATCTAACTGATATGGAATAGAAAGCGCTAAAGATTTTCTTCGTTGCATATCAACACCCCGTCTTCTTTTATCCCACCCTCTTATATTAACCACTTCCAACTATATTCGTTATGTATACAGAAGGGTTACACTCGAAGGCTAGTAAAAATAAATTAATTATACTACCTCTTATTTTACATGAAGTTTTCTAGTCATTCACTCTTTTCCTATTTCCAATCCAAAAAGAAAAAGCATCCTTTTTCAAGGATGCTTTTTCAATCACATATAATTAAGATTCAAATTGATAAAGTGGTGTACTTAAATAACGTTCACCGTTACTTGGGATAATAACAAGTACCTTTTTCCCTTTACCTAACTTTTTCGCAATTTCTGTTGCTGCATAAATAACTGCTCCAGAAGAGATACCCACTAAAATACCTTCCTCTTTCGCCACTCTTCTTGCATATTCAAACGCTTGTTCTGTTTTCACTTGAACAATTTCATCATATACTTCTACATCCAACGTCTCTGGGATGAATCCCGCCCCAATTCCTTGGATTTTATGTGGACCCGGTTTCCCACCAGATAATACTGGTGAATCCGCAGGTTCTACTGCATAAATTTTAATATCTTTATATGCTTCCTTGAGTACTTCACCAGCACCAGTAATCGTTCCACCTGTACCAATTCCTGCAATGAACGCATCTAATTGGTCGCCCATTTGTTCAACAATTTCTGGACCTGTTGTTAAGCGATGAATTTCTGGATTCGATTGGTTTTTGAACTGTTGTGGTATAAAGTAGCCATGCTCTTTTGCTAATTCAGTCGCTTGACGAATTGCTCCACCCATTCCTTCAGGACCTGGAGTTAATACTAATTCAGCACCGTAAGCACGTAATAAATTACGACGCTCAACACTCATTGTTTCTGGCATTACTAAAATCGCCTTATATCCTTTAGCAGCCGCTACCATCGCTAAACCAATTCCTGTGTTACCACTTGTTGGCTCAATGATTGTATCGCCTTCTTTTAATAATCCCTTTTTTTCAGCATCTTCAATCATAGCTAATGCAATACGATCTTTAACACTGCTCCCTGGATTCATAAATTCTAATTTTAAGTATATATCTGCGCTGTCTGATTCTACGATGCGGTTCAACTTAACGATCGGCGTTTTCCCGATTAATTCTGAAACTGATTGTGCCACTCGCATTCCTGTCACTCCTAACACCGAGTATTTTTATTGGTTTTGTCTATATTTAGATTTTGTCAGAAAATTCCCTGTTTGTCAATCTATTTAGAGGGTGAATCCCCTTAATTTCCCTTATTACAAATTCTCAATTAAATTTGTAATATCTTCTTTAGAAAACTTATATCGCTCATTACAGAAATGACAATGAACTTCTGTTTCTTCTTCTTCTTCACGAACTTGCTCTAACTCCGTTTTACCTAAACTAATTAACACACTCTCAATACGTTCGCGTGAGCATGTGCAATTAAATTGAACATCCATCGTTTCTAATACTTTTACTTTATCTTCTCCAAGAACTGCATACAGTAACTCTTCTGGAGAAAGCCCTTGTTCAATCAATGTTGATACAGGAGGAATCTTCTGCAAACGATCTTCAATGAATGAAATTGTTTCTTCCTGCGCACCCGGCATAATTTGAAGGATAAATCCACCTGCCGCTAATATGCTGTCATCTCCATTTACAAGAACGCCAACACCTACAGAAGAAGGCGTCTGCTCAGAAACTGCAAAATAATACGTGAAGTCTTCCCCTAATTCTCCTGAAACAATTGGAGATTGACCAATAAACGGCTCACGCATACCAATATCTTTAATTACTGTTACAAATCCTTCAGTACCTACAGCTTGATATACACGTAATTTCCCTTGTTCCGTTCCTTCAAAGTCAACATGTGGATTCGTTACGTAACCACGTACATCCCCATTTGCATGAGCATCTACTAAGATAGGACCAATCGGGCCATTACCTTCTACCTTAATCGTTAGCTTTTGTTCACCTTTTAACATTGCGCCCATCATTGTACCTGCAGTTAAAGAACGACCAAGTGCCGCTGAAGCTGTTCTCCATGTATCATGACGTCTTTGCGCCTCACTTACCGTGTTAGTAGTACGTACACTATACGCACGCACTTCTCCATCAAACGCTAACGCTTTTACTAAATAATCTTTCATACTTATTTATTCACCTTTCTCATGCTGTAAATTTGCATTACGCTCGTATAACATATACAAACCTTTTAATGTTAAGAATGGATCTACAACATCAATTACATTCGATTCTTCTGAAATTAATTTCGCCAATCCACCTGTTGCAATAACTTTCGGTTCTTGTTTAGCTTCCTCTTTCATACGCTTAACAATACCTTCCACTTGTCCAACATAACCATAAAGAATACCAGATTGCATCGCACTTACCGTATTTTTCCCAACAACACTGCTTGGTTTTGTGATTTCAATACGAGGAAGTTTTGCCGCCCTACTGTATAAAGCCTCTGCTGAAATCATAATTCCCGGTGTAATAACGCCACCCATATAATGCTTTTCTTCGTTAATATAACAATATGTAGTAGCCGTACCGAAATCGACAATAATAAGCGGACTTCCATATAAGTGGATTCCAGCTACTGCATTTACAATTCGGTCCGCACCTACTTCACGTGGATTTTCATATTTAATATTTAGCCCGGTTTTTATTCCAGGACCTACTACAAGCGGTTTAATTTTAAAATACTTTTCACACATGCGCTCTAAAGCAAACATAATTGGTGGTACGACCGAAGACACGATAATACCTTTCACATCTTCAAACGAAAGACCCTCGTGCTCAAGCAACTGCTTTACAAGCATTCCATATTCATCTTCTGTCTTATGACGATCTGTTTCCATGCGCCAATGTTGACGAAGTTCCCCCTCTTCAAACACGCCTAGTACAGCATTTGTGTTCCCTACATCCAATACAAAAATCATATTCTCACCACTTATCTTATTTAATCTATATTTGTGCAGTATGTGTAAAACTTATAAAAACATCATATCACACATACTTATATAATCAGCTTTTCTATCCTCATCATTTTACAAAAAGATTACGCTCTATTTCAATTTTTAATACCATATTTATTTAAATTCTTTTTCCACTTCATTTCGTTACACAAATAAAAAAAGGAGTGACCACCGTCACTCCTTCATCTCTTACTTATCTTCTGATTCTTCATCGTCCTTCTTCATGTTGATGTTTACTTTCACATCAGCTGAAGATGTTGGACGTTCTGGCAATCTGCCGTAATCACATAAATGATTGATTTGCTCAGCATCTAACGTTTCTACTTCAAGTAACGTTTTTGCAATAAGATCTAGTTTATCACGATTTTCAGTAAGAATGTCTTTTGCACGAGCATAACATTCTTTCATAATCGTTTGCATTTCCACATCGATGTCGTGTGCAATTGCATCACTGTAGTTTTGTTCTGAATGGAAGTCTCTTCCTAAGAACACTTGACCACCTTGCGAACTACCAAATTGCATTGGTCCAAGCTTATCACTCATACCGAATTCCGTAACCATACGTCTTGCGATACCAGTCGCACGTTGGAAGTCGTTATGAGCACCTGTACTCACTTCACCAAATACAATCTCCTCAGCTACTCGACCACCAAGTAAACCAGTGATTTTATCAAGTAACTCTGGCTTTGTCATGAAGTAACGATCTTCTTTCGGAAGCATTACTGCATATCCACCAGCTTGACCTCGAGGGACAATTGTTACTTTATGAACGACATCAGCTTCATCAAGAACAACACCAATTACAGTATGGCCTGCTTCATGGAAAGCGACGATATTACGTTCTTTTTCAGAGATAACACGACTTTTCTTAGCCGGACCTGCAATAACACGATCCGTTGCTTCATCAATGTCACTCATATCAATTTTCTTCTTATCTTGGCGCGCAGCTACTAAAGCAGCTTCGTTTAATAAGTTTTCAAGATCAGCACCAGAGAATCCTGGTGTACGAGTTGCAATTGCTCTTAAGTTGATATTCTCATCAAGCGGTTTATTACGAGCATGTACTTTAAGTACAGCTTCACGGCCATTTACATCTGGACGATCTACTGTAATTTGACGGTCAAAACGACCTGGACGTAATAATGCTGGGTCAAGAATATCAGGACGGTTTGTCGCAGCGATGATAATAATACCTTCGTTTGCGCCGAATCCATCCATTTCAACAAGTAATTGGTTCAACGTTTGCTCGCGCTCATCATGGCCACCACCAAGACCTGCGCCACGTTGACGTCCTACTGCATCAATTTCATCAATGAAAATGATACAAGGAGCATTTTTCTTTGCATTTTCGAATAAATCACGTACACGTGATGCACCGACACCGACAAACATCTCTACGAAGTCAGAACCACTGATAGAGAAGAACGGAACGCCTGCCTCACCTGCAACAGCACGTGCTAATAAAGTTTTACCTGTACCTGGAGGTCCAACTAATAGAACACCCTTCGGAATACGAGCACCAACTTCAGCGAACTTACGAGGATCTTTCAAGAATTCAACTACCTCAACAAGCTCTTGTTTCTCTTCATCCGCCCCAGCAACATCTCTGAAACGAACCTTTTTCTTTTCATCATTATATAACTTCGCCTTACTTTTCCCGAAGTTCATAACACGGCTACCGCCGCCCTGAGCTTGGTTTAACAAGAAGAAGAATAAAATGAAGATAATAACAAACGGAATGATAGAAGTAAAGAATGTTACCCAAGCACTTGTTTCTTCTGCTGGTTGATACTTAACTTCAGCACCTTGCGCTTTGTCATTAATTTTCTTTTGTAATTCCTCGGTATTTGGTGCGTAAGTAACAAATTGTTCTCCTTGGCTAGAGTTGTTAAATTGTCCTTTTACCTCAAATACACCATTTTTCGGTTGAAGTTGCACATTACGAACTTCACCTTTTTCTAGTTTAGTAATGAATTTATCGTAGCTAACTGATGTCGTTTTTTGTGTCGAACCATTAAAATAGCTCACGATTCCAATTACTACTAGGAATATCAGTAAATAAAAGATGGTATTACGGAAGATACGATTCATTCCTAACCTCCTCTCACGGCATAAACACTATAGTAAATCGTAACATAGAAAAACTTTCCTATACAATTGTGACGCCTGTATTTAATTAATTTGAGTAAACGCTTGGTTTTAATACTCCTACATAAGGAAGATTACGGTACTGCTCTTTATAATCTAATCCATACCCTACAACAAATTCATGTGGTACAGTAAATCCAACATAATCCGCTTTCAAATCTACCTTACGGCCTGTTGGTTTATCTAATAACGTAACAATTTTTACAGACTTCGCTTTACGATATTTAAATAGGTCTACTAAGTAGCTTAGTGTAAGACCGCTATCAATAATATCTTCAACGATTAAAATATCGCGACCTTCTACAGAAGTATCAAGGTCTTTTAAAATTTTCACTTCGCCTGTTGAAACAGTTGAGTGACCGTAACTAGATACAGCCATAAAATCCATTTCAAGATATGTATCTGTTCTCTTTAATAAATCTGCCATGAATGGCATTGCACCCTTTAGTACACCAATCGCAAGAGGTACTGTATTTTTATAATCCTCTGCAATAATTGCACCTAACTCGAGCACCTTTTCTTGTATTTGTTCTTCAGAAATTAATACTTTTTCGATATCTTGATTCATCATTTCATTATCCTCCCGGAAGACTCCTTGCTTTTGTAGTGAATAATCATATATTTATCTTTCTTTGTTACCTCTTTCGAGATAGCAAATGCAGATCGCTTTAACAAGGGTATCCAAATAATGTTCCCACTTGCATCACAAACGACCGGCCATTCTTCTCTTTTTTCTCTTGGTACTTTCGCTTCGATAAAAATAGCTTTTATCTTTTTGGTGCCATTCATACCTTGTATTGACATGCGATCTCCATTTTCTCTAGAACGAATACGAAGTGGATATGATATATCATTATACTTAGCAACAAAAACTGTTTCATTCATGTTACTTGGTATATCTTCGCTCACCTCTGTTACAAGCATATCCCCGTTCGATAGCGTAATTGTCCCGGGCACTGATAAATCTTGTAAAAAAGGGGAAACAATTTCTTGTTTAAATTCAAAGCTGCACTCCTCGTATGCGCGAACAATTTTTAAATCACCTGGGAAATCAAGTGAACCCGAAGGTTGTGTCCGCTTAAAAAACTCAATCACTTTGTCAATATGTATAGAGGAAAGAGAAGATGGAATCTTATATTCATAAAGATAGTTTAATATTAGTTGAATCCCTCTTCTTTGTAAAGGCATAGACATGGATTCAAAGGCAGGAATTGATAAGCTAATTTGTTTATCACTTTTTTTTGTAATTACTTTATTCATTTTCTCAAAAGCTAATTCCTGCAAATACGCCTCATCCTCTTGCATCTGCATGCTAAATTTTTGGAACTTCTCATGCACTTGTGGATTTTCTTCTTTCAAATGAGGAAGAACATATTTACGTAATCGATTCCTTGTATATACTTCCTTTTTATTACTTGGATCTATACGAGGAATTATTTTTAGCTTATGACAGTAATCAATAATCTCTTCCTTCGTTACTCCAAGTAACGGCCTAATTAAATACCCATTATGAAAAGGACGCTTCACTGCAATTCCTGCATATCCTTTTGGAGTACTCCCTCTTACAAGGCGCATTAAAATCGTCTCTACTTGATCATCACCATGATGTCCAAGGGCTACATACCTCGCATCATATTTCTTCATTATTCTTTCCAAAAATGCATATCTGCATTCTCTAGCAGCAACTTGTGCATTCATCACGTATTGCTGTTGATATTGCGACACATTAATCCTTATCGTTTCGCAAATAACTCCCAGTCCTTTACAAAGGTCCTGCACAAACTGTAGGTCCTCATGAGATTCATCACCTCTAAACATATGATCCACATGCGCCACTACAATCTCAAACTGTTTTGCTGCTCTTTTTTCTAACAAATAATATAGAAGAGCTAAAGAGTCAGGACCACCAGAAACCCCTACAACAATTGTTGAGCGTTCCTTTAATACATCATGCTGCTTTACAAAGTCATCTACTTTTTCAACAAATGTATCTTTCAACTTCGTAATCACCTTTCATTAAACAAGAACAGCAACGTTAGTTACCTTGTTTATAATGGTACAACTTTTACAAACATTGTGCAAAAAAAAGATATACAAAAATTACATTTTTATCTTACATCATCCGTACATATTCGCAAAAATAATATTATTATCTTTTAAAGCAAAAAAACCTAGGCATCCACCTAGGTTTTTAGAGAGAAACATCACACTTCAAGTTTATTGCGCTTGCATTCCTACAATTGGAATGGTAGCCCACTTCGGCATATTTTTCTTCACTTTCGCTACTACAATAGTCATATCATCATTTATATAACCATCGCCAGAGCGAATCACCTCTTCCATAATGATATCAGCAATTTCTTGTGGATCTTCAGTTTGTAACTCTTTAATTTTCCGCTTCATCCATAACTCGTGATTCTCCACATGCTGCGCGCCCTCAAAAATCCCATCACTCATCATAATAAGAATATCGCCCGTCTTTAATTGCTCACCCACTACATCAACTTCAACATCCTCAATAATTCCCATTGGTAAATTACTTGCCTCAATTTTCAAAATATTATTTGCGCGTTTAACAAAACTCGGCGTCGATCCAATCTTTAAAAACTTCGCACTCGCATCCCGCAAATCTACCATAGCTAAGTCTAATGTCGTAAACATCTCTTCTGTTGTTCTTAAAGAAAGAATAGAGTTAATAGATTTAATCGCTATCTCCTCATCGATGCCTGACTGAAGTATTTTTTGTAATAATTTCACTGTTTCTTTACTCTCCATATGAGCTCTTTGCCCATTTCCCATGCCATCACTAATTGCAAGGGCATATTTCCCAACACTTAAATCCATCATCGCATAAGAATCACCCGAAACAAACCCACCGCCTTTTGCAGCTGTGGCCAAGCCGGTATCAAGAGAATACGTTTTTGCTGAACCAAATGATATTAAGCTGTGGCCGTTCGGGTAAGAAGATTTTTCTTCATGTTTCACAACTATATTTTCCTTTAGGATATCAGAAAGCATTGGTGCAACTAATTTTTCACACTCTCCATGTTCATTAGATGCAACTGGAATCAACATTTCAATATCAATACTTCCTCTATCTAAACAATAAATATCAACATGCTCTATTTCTACACCAAAATCACGAAATGCTTGCAGAATCTGTTCTTCCTGTACTTGATGATTTTCTCTTTCTCTTTGTATCTCCTTGGAAAAATCCTCCATAACCTTTGATACACCTAACAATTGCTCCGCTACTATTCTACGATTTTCTTTCATTTGTTTTCGTAATTTTTGTCCCTCATAGAAGTGATCTAATTCACCTGCTACTAAATCCGTCACTTTCTTGCCTCTCACACAATGCTTGTCCCATTCACGAACTAACTTCCGATTATGCTGCAGAGTTCCTTCTTCTGTTTCGCTCATTATTTGTTTCATATAATCGTACGTTTTATCGAAATTAACTACCCAGCATTGATCTTTCTTAAAACACGTTTGACATGTTTTTGCAGTAATTGTACTTAAGAACAAATCTGCCTCTGTCTCTTTATCTTCCTCCTCCACATATCCATATACAGAAAAGCTATTAGATAAAGCAGCAAATACATTGGCAAATTGATTGATTTTATTCGCTGTAACATCACGCATTCTTCTTAAATACTGTTGTTGATCTTGCGAATGCTCCTGTGTGCCTGGCATGAATTTAGCAATACGATCCATAACAAGTTTCGGCGTTAATAAGAAGAAAGCAATTGCTACACCAGATTCAATTAAAGTTGTCACAATGTTTGTTTGCTTGTCTACATATAGCGTAATCAAGCTCGTCCCAATTAATAAACCTAAACTAACACCTAATCGCTTCCCTTCTTTTAGCAAACCACCAAGCAATCCAGAAAAAGCAAGCAGACTAAGTTGGGACAAACTGGAGACATTCGCCAAACTCAATATTAATCCAGTGACAACTCCCACTGTAGACCCTGTAGCAGCTCCCGCGATAAATGCAAACACGAGCACTAAATATCTAGTAAAAATATGTTGAATAGAAGCGTCATATACAAACCAATCTGTTGTACCTGTTAAAACAGATGCTAGTAATATAATTAAACAAACGATTTCTTCCGTCTCTAATGCTTGTTGTTTCCCTTTTCTTTCTACTAAAAGCGGGACACTTTGTAAAAATATCATAGTTAATACGAAGCTAAGCCCTGCCTCAATCGTACTAACGAGTAAATCGTACATGGTAACAGTTTGTTGTGCAAAATATACAACAACTAAATGTGCGGTTAATGCGGAGATAAATACTTGGAATGGTACAAGTCCAACAGTTTTACGTGTAAACCGACTAAAGAAGATATTATAAATGAAGAAAGTAAAGATAGATGCAAAGGTAAAGAATAAATTATCTATCGAAACTGAAAGTGCGCCTCCCATTAGAGCCAAGAACGCGAGCGGCATTTTATCCCGCTTCATAACATAAACAGCAGCAAAAAACGGCAGTGCAAACGGTAAAATGTTTGTTAATATATATGCTCGTCCCAAAAGAAAACCAATAACAACAATAATAAATCCCCATCTAAAGAAAACTTGTTCAAACTTCATTCGCAACTTACTCGTCCACTTTACTCCTCCAAGCTGACCTTCATTCATTGCCAATGCACTTGTATTCATAGTATTCCTTCCTGCTTTAGGCATATTTTTAACACCACCTGCATAGTTTAATTACTGTCATTATAAAAGATGATTATTGGGATTTTTGTCAAAACAACAGTTTTCACTTTTATAATCGTTCGACTTTTTATTCGAAATAACTCTACATATATACACGGTATGTATTTTATTTTTAATATTTTAACCGAACATTCAGAAAATATAGGGTGATTTTGTAGAAGTGTTGTATGTCTTAATTTATTTAACAAAAAAAAGATCATGCACATTTGCATGATCTTTTTTAGATGACCCGTACGGGATTCGAACCCGTGTTACCGCCGTGAAAGGGCGGTGTCTTAACCACTTGACCAACGGGCCGTTAAAATTAAATATAGCGGCGGAGGGGATCGAACCCCCGACCTCACGGGTATGAACCGTACGCTCTAGCCAGCTGAGCTACACCGCCATGTCGTCTTATTTAACGGACAATTAGTATCTTACCCTAGATATAATTTAAAGTCAACACATCTTGAAAACTTTTTTAAAAATATATTTTCACATATAAAAAAGCACCCCGAGCAATCGCCCTGGGCACCTCTCTATATACTAAGAATTAAACATTGTTATTATCCGCGACGTGCGCCACGGCCACCACGTTTAGATTCTGTGTTACGCTTTAAAGAAGTTAAACGATCTTCGCTATCCTTTAAGAAACGTGCCATCTTTTGCTCGAATGTTTCTTTTGGAGCACGGTCGTTACCGCCACCACGGTTATCTCTGTTGAAAGAACGATTACGTTGTGGACGTCCAGAACGTTGTTGATCACCACCGCGTTGGTATTCACCACGTGGACGATCTCCTTCTGTTTTTTCACGCTCTTTCGCTTTTTTAATAGATAGACCGATCTTACCATCTTTTTCAACGTTAATAACTTTTACTTCTACTTGGTCGCCCACTTTTAAGTGATCGTTAATATCTTTCACATAATTATCAGCAACTTCACTAATATGAACAAGACCCGTTAAGCCTTCTGGCAGCTCCACAAAAGCCCCAAAATTTGTAATACCTGTTACTTTACCCTGTAACTTGCTGCCTACCTCGATTGACATAAAAAAAATGCTCCTCCTTAGTGGTTAAAAAGTCAAATTTTACTTTATTATATATAATCCTAAAATATAGTGTCAATAAGACATACTCTACTTAGAAACAGGAAAAATTATCTCCCCTTTTCCAGAGAAGAAATAATCCCTTCTAGCAATCTTTAATACGTACTCTTCATCATTCAACTTTTGAACTTCGTCTTTTAGACTTTTTTCTTTGTTCGTTAATGAATCCAGTTCTTTTTTCATGTCCTTAACTTTTGCTTCTTTTGCTTTAATGGAACTGTTTTGTTGATAAAACGTTACACTAATACTCGCAATAATTGTAAAAGCAAAGACAAGAAAAACCGCTAAACGGCGATAAAGTCGCTTCCTGTTCTCATCCGTTTGTATTATATGCTCTTTAACAGGATTTGGACTCTGTTTTTCGATTGTTCTTTGTCTCAGTTCCCTCATTTCCGAGGTCCCCCTAACTTCTTTTTTATACGCTCCCATAATTGGAAGATATGTTCCTTCAATTTTGCTATATATTGCAGGAACCCTACATGTTTCATTATAAAAAGTTTAACACGATTAGGGAGAAGTTTCCATATGAGCGAAGCAATAAATCGAACAGGCCAGAAAAAAACTTTCCATATGAAAAGTAATATCCAAATCACCATTTTCCATAACACATGTCCAATTGAAAGCAGTATACGAAATAAGAATAATATAAATGCAATAAATAGCTGCGCTATAATAATAACAGGTTTTATCATGAGTAGCTTTATAATTTGAACAAAAAAGTGTGTTGTTTGCATAAAAATATAGATGAGAAAATTTAACAGTCTCATGTATATTGCTTTCAATAAGCTTTGATACGCCGCAAAACCACATAATAATGCCAAAAATACATATATACGTAGTTCAGCTTCATTTACAAGAAGCAATACGTAAAAGACGAATAATGCTTGGACAATCCAAAATAGTATATCATGTATAAACACAAGCCAACGTTTACGTTCTTGCCGCTTTAAAAATCGTTGGTATGTATCTAAAGACGCTCCAATCCAAGCACCCATTCCGATCATTGAGAGCATCGTATACAACTGAATTGTTAGGCTCATTTAAACAACTTACTAAAGAATCCTTTAGTTTTCTCCCCTTGATTCTCATCAATATACAGCATCTCATGAACTTTCCCTTTAATCGATACAACACCTTTTTCCACATCTAAATTTTTCATTTGCAAATTTTGACCACGAATTGTTAAAAAGCCCATTACAGTCTCAAGCAAAAACTCTTCACTATCAAAACTCTCTACCTGCTTTACACCGGTAATATCAATTACACGCCTGCCACGCATAATAATATCATGCTCTACAGAAACATTTTGTTGATTAGAAGACATAGGTGAGTAACCATTATTCACGTAAATCCCCCCATACATTTATACTAGCTAATAGTAATGTATGAAGGGATAATCGATTTTAGAACAAGCCTTCTTCAGCCTTTACCTTTTCTTCGCTAACTAAACTATACATATTTGTGGCATCTTCTTTTTTAGTCGTTTCTTTCAATTCATTTATTTTTACAGTTACTATTTTTTGACCAAAACGAATTGTTAATTCATCAGCTACTTTCACATCTGAACTCGCTTTTGCCACTTGACCATTAATTGATATTCTTCCTTGATCAGCTACTTCTTTTGCTAATGTTCTTCTTTTAATTAAACGTGATACTTTTAAAAACTTATCTAAACGCATATCAAATCCCCCTATTAACGCTCTGTTTGTTTTGCCTCTTCCCATAAAACATCCAACTGCTCTAATGATAAATCTTGCATCTCTTTATTCATTTCAGCTACCTTTGCTTCCATGTATAAGAAACGACCGACAAATTTCTCATTTGTTGAACGTAACGCTTCTTCTGGATCTATTTTATAATGACGAGCTATATTAACAAACGCAAATAGTAAATCGCCGAATTCACTTAACATCTTCGCCTCATCCATGTTTGTAACTTCTTGTTGGAACTCGTGCCATTCTTCTAAGGCTTTCTCTATCATCGGTTGCACATCAACCCAATCGAAACCAACCTTACCAGCTTTTTTCTGAATTTCATACGCACGTAGTAACTGCGGCAAACTTTTTGGAACTCCATTTAAAACGGATTCTTTCACAAATCCTTTTTCTTGTTTTTTAATTTCTTCCCAATTGGCAAGTACTTCATCGGCACTATTTACATCTGTATTCCCAAATACATGCGGATGACGACGAACCATTTTCTCAGATAAAGTTCGAATAATATCATCTATAGAGAACCAACCTTCATCTTCTCCGATTTGAGCATGCAGCATAACTTGTAGTAATACGTCACCTAGTTCCTCTACTAAGTGATCGTCATCCTCTTCATCAATTGCTTCCAATACTTCATAAGCTTCCTCAATTAAATACTTCTTTAAAGATTGATGCGTTTGCTTTTTATCCCACGGACAACCATTTGGGCCACGAAGGTCTGCAATAATTTCTCGAAGTACATCAAACTGTTGATACAAGGACGCACGTTCCTGAACTGGTGGTACATATACGCTCGTTAAGTTATTCAACTCCGTTTCATGATCTAACATGTACAACGGCACCTTTTTCACTTGTTCAAATGAAGTCCCTGCAGCTGTTACGATATACACTTCATAATCATCTGGCAGCATCTCCATTAATGTTAATTTCACATCTGATGCAACGAATGCGTCATATACTTGGCAAAAGATTAAGTGTTGACGTAATTCTAATTGTCCTCTTTCAAATGATGTAGCGTCAATTAATTGGAACCCTTCAATTGGATCAATCTTAAGACTTGCAAACATAGGATCAAGGAAACTTTGTCCACCTTCAATTCGCACTTCAATATTCGCTACTTCACTTTTTTCCAACAGTAGCTGAACCGTTCTTTCCGCTACAAGCGGATGCCCTGGAACAGCATAGATGATTTCTGCACCTTCAGCTTGTTTTAGCAATGTATTCGCAATTGTTTCATATACAATTTCAAATGTATCATGCGCTTCATATACATCGTCAAAAGCAGTATATTGTATACCTTCTTTCTCCAACTCTTCTATAACGGGATGTTCCTTCGTTCTAACAAACATGTGATCTGCTTCTTTTATTTTTCGATATACACCCATCGTTAACTGATCTAATTCACCAGCACCTAATCCTAAAATAGTAATGATTCCACTCACAACCTGCCACCTCTATCCACTCTTCTTCAATGAACCTTCTTTTGTCTCTTTTTTCACAACGGTTCCTATTTCCGCTTTTGTAAATACACGTAATTTTAAAATTAAAAACATATATGCTAATCCACCGATAGCTACACCTAATAATGCCTCAAGTGTCGCGATTCCTCTATGTTCCGTATCAATTACTAATCCAGACATTTGCAATACACGCATAAACACTATTAATACAAATCCCATACCGATACCACTAATAACTACACCTAACATATTCCGTTTGTCGATAAGCGATTCAGATACACCTCGCATAAGTAATACACTATTTAGTACAGAAATTACAATTAACGCAACTAGCGTTGCAATTGCAGCTCCCTTCACACCAAAATACGGCATTAATATATAATTTAAAGCTAACTTTAAACAACCCCCAAATATAACGAATATTGCTGGTTTTAATGTTTGTCCTAACCCTTGCAAAATAGAAGCGGTCGTAATTGACAATGAACTAAATAAAATAGATAAAGATAAAATGGATAAAACATCTGACCCATCACTATTTTCAAACAACATAATATTCGTAGGCTGAATAATACAAGTTAATCCAATGGCCGCTGCAAATCCAATAACAAATGTTATTTTCATTGCTAACTTTACCTTTTCTTGAATAAAGGTAAGATCTCCTCTTTCCTTCGCCGCTGTTATAATTGGAATAAGTGACAACGAGAAAGAAGTTGTTACGACAGTACCTAATTGCATAAGCGGGATACTTCTGTCATAAACACCTTTTAACACCTTTGCACTTTCAGCTTGCTCTCCTGCCCCAATAAGTAAAGAATAGAAAGAAACAGAATCAGCCATTTGTATAAAAATAAGCACTAAGTTACTAACACAAATCGCCAATCCTTGCCAAAACAGGATTTTAATGATCTTCTTTTTCCCTCTAATTCTCTTTACGCTTTTGAAGAATATAGAATGAAAATCATGACGCATATAAAGTACAAGTACGATAATCCCAATCAGTCCACCTGCGATTGAACCTAACATAGCACCTGCACCAACTGTATATAAATCAAATCCGTGAGCAATTAGGAATAGAGATAAAAATACAATAATAGAAACACGAATTGTTTGTTCTATCACTTGTGAAACAGCTGTTGGCATCATATTATTGAACCCCTGAAAATATCCTCTTGCTACAGATAAAAACGGCATCAATATGAATGAAAAGGAAATAACACGTAATAACTTATCTAAGTGTATATCACCCATAGCTGTTGCAATTGCTTCGGCACCAAAGAATAGTGTAAAAAATCCTATGAAACCAATCCCTAATAAAAACCAAAAAGATACACAGATAATTTCCTCTGCTTCTTGCTTTTTCCCTCGTCCTAATCGTTCCGCAACCATTTTTGAAATTATAATGGGGAACCCATAAGTAGCTAAAATTAAACAAAATCCATAAAACGGATAAATTTGTTGATAAATATAAAAACCAATGTCACCCGCTATATTTTGATATGGAATACGGTAAAAGGCGCTTAATACCTTTGTAACAAAACTTGCGATTGTTAATATAATAGCCCCTCGCCAAAAGGCTTGATACTTCTTCGATTCCATACAAGAAAACTCCTTTTTCTATTCTCACCCCTCGTATTATATCATAAAGAAAAGGACAAGCTTCCTTACCTACACGAGTAATCATACGTTCGTGCAACGCTAGAAATGTTCAACGAAAAAAGGTAGCAAAGCGCTACCTTCATTCAATATACATATCTCCAAATAATTGATCTCTCAAGAAGAAATATCATAATTAGGAAAGATTACTACTTCCAAAATTATACATCCTTACTGTTCCATTTGTTTCGCTAAGAAACTTGCAGCAGTATTAACTGCTTTATGCTCAATCTCGCTTATAATAGCTTCTTTTGAAAAAATAATGACAGCTCCAATTGGGTCTCCATTTGCAACAATTGGTCCAACTGTATAAGAATGAACCTTTTCTGTTACACCATCAATAATGGAAATATCACTTTCGTCCGTCATAATAACAGACTTTCTTTCTTCCATCGTTTTTTCAATTAGATCGCCAACGCTTTTATTTAAGTATTCTTTTTTTGATACACCTGATACTGCGATAATAGAATCTCGATCGCATACAAGCACATTATGTCCTAAGCTATCATATAAAGCATCTGCATATTCTTTTGCAAAATCACCTAGTTCGCTAATTGGAGAATATTTCTTTAAAATTACTTCTCCATCGCGATCTACAAATATTTCTAGTGGGTCCCCTTCTCGAATACGTAAAGTTCTACGAATTTCCTTCGGGATTACTACCCTACCTAAATCATCAATTCGACGTACGATTCCAGTTGCTTTCATTCTAATGCTGCCTCACTTTCTACTGATGATCAAAGTGGTGAATTTACCTGTTCATGTAAAAATCACCAACTGTTAGACATAGTATTTTACACATTAGTTCTTCTATGCACGTCGAATTGCATTTTTTTATCTAATATTAGGCATTTATGACTTCTTTTTTTACATCTGGCAAGCCTTTTAATAAATTTTCAGCAATTGTTAACCACTTCGATGTCTCTAAGCCATTTGTTTTCATAACGATTTTCAATTGTGATCCTTCCATTCCCAGACCAATCATACGTCCAAAACTATTTCCAAGCATGAATAATTTTCCGCCATCAATGTTTTGACTCGCTTGTTCTGAGAACAGAATTGTTACTTCAAATTTATTTTGCTTAATTAACTCAATTTGTTCTTTCATTGCCAACACTTTAATATTTGCGATTTGTAATAAGTAACCAACTTCTTGCGGGTAATCACCAAATCTATCTATCATCTCTTCCTGCAACTCTTCAATATCCTCAATTGCAGAAACACCTCTAAATTGTTTATACATCATAATTTTTTGTTTACTATCTGAAATATAAGCATCCGGTAAATATGCATCTACTTCTAAATCAATTTCAACATTAACGGTATTTTCAACTCCGTCTGTTCCTCTACGCTGTTCAATTGCATCTTTTAACATTTGAGAATATAAATCAAAGCCGACAGAATCAATAAATCCATGTTGTTCGGCTCCTAACAAGTTACCCGCACCACGAATTGATAAGTCTCTCATCGCAATTTTGAAACCTGATCCAAGCTCTGTGAACTCTTTAATGGCTTGCAGACGCTTCTCAGCAACTTCTGATAACACCTTATCTCGTTTGTATGCAAAGTATGCATACGCAACACGATTAGAACGTCCAACACGTCCACGGAGCTGATACAACTGTGATAATCCCATACGATCTGCATCAAATACAATTAACGTATTTACATTCGGAATATCTACACCCGTCTCAATAATCGTTGTACTTACAAGAACGTCATGCTGCCCTTCTAAAAACGATAGCATAACAGACTCTAATTCACTTTCGTTCATTTTCCCGTGTGCATAAGTTACACGCGCGTCTGGAACTAACATCGAAATTTCATCTGCTTTTCGTTCGATATCCTCTACACGATTATACAGGAAGTAAACTTGACCACCTCTTGCAAGCTCTCGTTCTATCGCTTCTCGCATTAATGCTGGATTATACTCTACTACATACGTTTGAACCGGGAAACGATTTTCCGGCGGCGTCTCAATAACAGATAAATCACGCACACCAAGCATAGACATATGGAGCGTACGCGGAATTGGAGTTGCCGTTAATGTTAATACATCGACATTCGCTTTTAATTGTTTAATTTTTTCTTTATGCGTTACACCAAATCTTTGTTCTTCATCAATAATAAGAAGACCTAAATCTTTATAAGTAACATCTTTAGATAAAATACGATGTGTTCCAATTACAATGTCTACTGTGCCATCTTTTAGGCCCTTAATCGTTTCATTTTGCTGTTTTCTCGTACGGAATCTACTTAACAATCCTATATTAATTGGATAATCTTGAAAACGCTCTCGAATTGTTTCATAGTGTTGTTGCGCAAGGATCGTTGTCGGCACTAAAATTGCAACTTGCTTTTCATCCATAATCGCCTTAAACGCCGCACGAATAGCTACTTCTGTCTTTCCATACCCTACATCGCCACAAAGAAGCCTATCCATTGGACGTCCTCGTTCCATATCCTTTTTAATCTCTTCAATAGAACGTAATTGATCCTCTGTCTCTTGATACGGGAAAGAAGACTCAAATTCTTGTTGTTCTGCCGTATCTGGTGTATATGCATAACCCTTTGAAGCTTCACGCTCTGCATATAGTTTAATTAGGTCATCTGCAATATCTTGTACAGATTTTTCAACTTTCGTTTTGACCTTCTTCCAATCGTTTCCGCCCAATTTATAAACTTTCGGATCCTTACCTTCAGATCCTACATATTTTTGCACTTGGTCAATTTGTTCGATTGGAACGTATAACTTATCATTACCTTGGTATTTAATATTTAAATAATCTTTATGGACACCATTAATCTCTAATGTTTCGATACCTAAAAATTTACCTATACCATGATTTACATGAACTACATAATCCCCAACTTTTAATTCCGAATAACTTTTAATACGTTCAGCATTAGATAACTTTTGCTTACGTTGTGATTTTTTAACTTTCTTATGAAAAAGCTCTTTTTCAGTAATGACAACAAGTTTTTGCATCGGCATTTCAAATCCTGCATGTAAATCACCTACAGCAATTTGTAACCTTCCAGGCAATAATATATCTGTGCCCTCTACAATATCTGCCTCAATATCATAGTCACTTAAAATATGTTGTAGTTTTTTTACACGTTCATCATCTGTGCCTAGCACAACCGTCGTAAAATGCCCTTCGTTCCATCTATCAATTTCAGTTTTCAATAACTGCATCTGTCCATGGAAATCTTGCATTGTCTTACATGTTACATTCACAATGTTTTGTGGGTGTGTATGGGCGATATGACGTAAGAATAACGTTAAATATACAAAGCTTCTTTTTTTATGATGAAGAAATTCTTCAAACGAGTGGGAGAAAGATAAATCTTGAATAATCGTTCCCTCACCAAGAAGTGATATATACCATTCCGCCTCTTCCGTTTCAAGATGTGATGCTGTTTCTTGAATACGGGAAATCTCATCTAAAATCACAACACCATCTTCTGGTAAATAATCTATCAGACTAGCAGGTTCGTTATAGAAAATAGATAAATATTTAAACATCTGTTCTATACTTTGCCCGTTTTTTAACATCTCAATTTCATGACTTACCGTCTCAAGCACCGTAGTCTTCAATTTGTCATCGGAAAGTTTTTGCATCGTCTTAGTCAAGCCTTCTTCAAGATGCTTAATCCCCGATTTCAATTCTTCCTGTGAAAATAAGAACTCCGTTGCTGGGCCGAATCTAACACTTTCTTTTTTATCTTGAGAGCGCTGTTCATCCACATCAAATAATCGAATAGAATCGACTTCTGTGTCGAAGAATTCAATACGAACTGGTAACTCTTCAGTTAGTGGATAAATATCTAATATTCCCCCGCGCAAACTAAATTCCCCAGGAGCTTCTACCATCGACTTACGCTCATAGCCAATATGATGTAAGGTATGCAAGAATGTATCTAAATCAATCTCTTGCCCTAGACTGATTTCGATTTGCCTTTGCTTCCACAATTCTTTCATTGGTAAAAATCTGCGTAACCCTGCGACTGGTGCTACAATAATCCCATGCTCTCCTGCAGCTAAGCGATTTAATACTTCAATGCGTTGTGCCTTCAATTCTGGGCTTGCAACACCAAGTTCTGATGCTATCAATTCATTTACTGGGTATAGCCACACATCTTTTTCACCAAGTAACGCCACTAAATCTTCGTGTACTTTTTGTGCTTGATATAAATTATGCGTCACAATAAGTTGTGATTTTTTTGTTTTTTTATATAAGGCCGCCATTAATAACGAACGAGAAGAGGTTGCCATACCTGATACAAGTTGCTCTTTTAAACCATCTTCTAATCCATTAATAACCGATTGGATCTCTTCATTTTTATAAAATTGCTCTAATAAACCTATCATTTTCAAAACCCCTCTCAACATAAAGAGCAAGCCGCTGTATTTTATGCAAATATTTCGGAAAAAGAAAACAGAAAAATGCTTTGGACATGCCAAAGCGACAACATTTTATTGCAGAAATTTTTCATATTCATAATACTCAGGATAAGATGCGAGCGTTTCTTGACACAATTCACAAATCGTTTGTATATATATATTTCCATTCTCATGAAAATGAATCATCTCTACTACTTCTTGCTCTGTTAGTTGAAATAAAACGTCGCTATATACTTTTTCTGCGGTAACGGAGCCTACATCACTCCCGCAATGTCTGCAATAATAATACCCTTCCATACTAGCCTCCTATAAAATCCAATTACTGCTAGTATGGGTAAAAATAAAATAAAATATTCTCAATCATACCCTTAACTATTGAAAGTATTCATGATTTGAAGAAAAGGTTTATTTAACCATTCTTCACATGCATCCGCCGCTTTTTCAATAGAATGATTAACATCAGGAATTTCTTCTGATGTAAAACGTCCTAATACGTAATCTACTACCTTCATTCCGTTTTTCGGACGATCAATTCCCATGCGGATACGCTGAAACTCTTGTGTTCCTAAATGTGAAATTGTTGATTTCACACCATTATGTCCACCAGCACTACCTTTCATACGAAGGCGTAATTTACCTACAGGGATGTCTAAATCATCATACAGAACAACGAAGTCCTCTACATCAATTTTGTAATAATCCATAAGCGGACGAATGCTTTCCCCAGATAAATTCATATATGTAAGTGGCTTTAATAAGATTACTTTTTCTCCATTAACAAATCCTGCACCAAATACTCCTTTAAATTTTTGTTCGTTTAAAGAAATATTCCAACGCTTTGCAAGTTCATCAATTGCCATAAACCCAATATTATGCCTTGTTAATTCATATTCTCTACCCGGGTTCCCAAGTCCTACTATCAATTTCATTCTTGTACCACTACTTTCTTTTTTCGATACGAAAAGACGTAACCAATCTTGGTTACGTCTCATTCTATCCAATTAATTGAATAATACACTTACAGATTCTTCTTCGTATACACGAATGATTGCTTCTCCAATTAGTGGAGCAACTGAAAGTTCATGTACTTTGTCGATTTTCTTCTCTTCTGGTAATACGATAGAGTTCGTTACAACTAACTCTTTAATATTTGAGTTTTGGATACGCTCAATTGCTGGACCAGATAATACTGGGTGTGTACAGCAAGCATATACTTCAGAAGCACCGTTCTCAACAAGAGCGTTTGCTGCTAATGTAATTGTACCAGCTGTATCAATGATGTCATCAATTAAAATTGCCGTTTTACCTTCAATATTACCGATAATGTTCATTACCTCTGATACATTTGGACGAGGACGACGCTTATCAATAATAGCGATTGGCGCTTTTAGGCGATCTGCCATTTTTCTAGCACGAGTTACTCCACCGTGATCAGGTGACACGATTACGATATCTTTAAGACCTTTTGTTTCAAAGTAATCTGAAAGAATCGGTACACCCATTAGGTGGTCGATTGGGATATCAAAGAACCCTTGAATTTGTGGAGCATGTAAATCTAGAGTGATTACACGAGTTGCACCTGCTGTTTCAAGCAAGTTTGCTACAAGTTTCGATGTAATTGGTTCACGAGAACGCGCTTTACGGTCTTGACGCGCATAACCATAGTAAGGAATAACAATATTAATTGTTTTTGCAGATGCACGCTTTAATGCATCGATCATAATAAGTAATTCCATGATATGTTCGTTTACTGGGAAGCTTGTAGATTGAATAATGAATACATCGCAACCACGGATACTTTCTTCAATGTTAATTTGAACTTCTCCATCACTAAAACGATCAACAGAACATTTTCCTAGCCCTACTCCAATGTGCTTTGCAATTTGCTCCGCAAGTTCCTTATTAGAGTTTAAAGAGAATACTTTCAAATTAGAATTTAGATATTGAGTCGACATCTAGATTAACCCTCCACATTATGATTTTTTCTTATTCAGCAATTGATCAACATAGTCTTCTTTGTTAACTTGACGTGCACGTGCTACAGATAATGCTTTTGATGGAACATTCTCTGTAATTGTAGAGCCTGCTGCCACATAAGCACCATCTTCAACTGTTACAGGAGCAACAAGGTTTGAATTACATCCAATAAATACCCCGTTACCAATCACAGTTTTGAATTTATTCTTACCGTCATAGTTCACCGTAATTGAACCACAACCAAGATTCACGTCTTCTCCAACTTGTGCATCCCCGATATAACTTAAGTGTGAAGCTTTACTTCTATTACCAAAGACAGTTTTTTTGATTTCCACGAAGTTTCCAACGCGTACTTCATCTCCAATAACTGAATCTGGGCGAATATGTGCAAATGGACCAACCGATACTTCTGTACCAAGTTTACTATCATGTACAGTAGATTGACGAATTGTCGTACGATCTCCAATTTCACTATCGCGAATTACTGTATGCGGTCCAATTTCACAATCAGAACCAATTACAGTGTTCCCCTCAATAATTGTTCCTGGATGAAGAACTGTATCACTACCGATAATTGCATCAGCAGAAATATATGTGTTACTTGGATCGATAATTGTAACACCATTTACCATATTCTTTCGGTTGATACGGTTTTTCATAATAATTTCCGCTTGCGATAGAGCGACTCTGTCGTTAACACCTAACGTTTCATCGAAGTGCTCTGTTTGATAAGCCGATACAATATGACCTTCATTTTTTAAAATCTCAATAACATCTGGCAGGTAATATTCACCTTGTACGTTATCATTTGAAACTTTAGAAAGTGAAGCGAATAAAGCTTTATTATCAAAACAATACGTACCTGTATTGATTTCTTTAATAGCTAATTCTTTCTCATTTGCATCCTTATGCTCAACAATCTTTTCAACATGACCGTTCTCATTACGAACGATACGACCATATCCAGCAGGTTCTTCTATGTACGCTGTTAGCACCGTTGCCATTGCCCCTGCTTCTTTATGTTGCTGAAGTAATGCTTCCATCGTTTCAGCAGTTATTAGCGGTGTATCACCACAAATAACTAAAGTTGTTCCTTCTTCATTTGCAAGTACACTTGCAGCTTGATCTACAGCATGCGCTGTACCAAGTTGTTCTGCTTGTAATGCAAACTCACTTACGTTTCCTAGCTGTTCTTGTACCATTTCAGCACCATGTCCTACGACTGTTACAAGTTTCTGCAATCCTAATTGAGATACTTGATCGACAACATGTTGTACCATAGGTTTTCCACATACAGGATGAAGCACTTTGTATAGCTTAGACTTCATACGTGTGCCTTTACCTGCAGCTAGAATCACTGCAAATCTGTTTGACATATAGACCCTCCATCGCAACCTATTTATCCATTAAAGATATTATCCTAAATCATCATATATTTCAAGAAACACATTTTAACTATTAAATTTTACCATAATTCTTATAAGATGTTTTACTCTTTAGTATCTTTTTTAAGAAATAAGCTATACTATTTAAAATGATTTTGAAAAAATTAGAAGTATCCCTCTTTCTTTTATTTAATTTAGAATTTTCTAAACAAAAATATATGTATAAACACAAAAAAACAAACCCCTGTAAATGCTTACAGGAGTTTGTTGCAAAATTATAGGACTTTCTCTAAAAAGCCCTTTTCATTCGAATTTTACGAAGCACCCGCTTCTTCAAACTCAACCTCTTCTAACTCGCCTAAACGATGATACTCTGTTAAAACCGCATCTTGAATTTTAGAGCGTGTACCAGAATTAATTGGATGTGCAATGTCACGGAACTCTCCATCTGGAGTACGTTTACTTGGCATTGCTACAAATAATCCATTATTACCATCAATTACACGAATATCATGAACAACAAATTCATGGTCTAGAGTAATAGAGGCAATTGCTCTCATGCGGCCTTCTGTGTTTACGCGGCGTAATCTTACGTCAGTCACTTCCATCTTGTGTTCACCACCCTTTTCTAAATAAGCGATATATTTGTATAAATTCCACAAAATTTCTAATTTCCCTTTAATTTTTTAAAAATTTTTAAGATAAAAATTTTTAATGTAATTGAATATAGAGATTAGTGGAGGTTATCGCTTACAAAGGACTACTTAACTAGGGCGATTACCTCAATTTCAACTGAAACATCTTTCGGTAATTTTGCTACTTGTACACAAGAACGAGCTGGCTTATGAGCAGAGAAATAAGAGCCGTATACTTCATTAACAGCATTAAAATCATCCATATCTTTTAAGAATACTGTTGTTTTTACTACTGTATCAAATGAAGCACCTGCTTCTTCTAATACTGCTTGTAAATTTTGAAATACTTGCTCTGTTTGTACTGTCACGTCTCCCGCTACAAGCTCTCCACTTGCAGTTAACGGAATTTGTCCTGAACTGTAAAACATATTATTTACAATAATCCCTTGTGAATATGGTCCAATCGCTTGTGGTGCATTGTTTGTTTGAACAACTTTCATATTTTTCACCCTTTTATTATTTATTTTTACTCTTTAAAAATAGTGCACGAAAAGCAGTTTGTCCATCTATTTTATAATTTATAAATAGAATAAAAAAAAGATAAAGCTATTTGCTTTATCTTTTTACTCAGCCTCTACAAGCCCCTCATCAAATGGTGCCAATGAATAATTTCCTTTTTCCACTTGAATCGCTTTTTCTTTCACATCAACTTCTGATAAGCGAATTAATGATACAAAGTTGTTAATTAGTCTTTCTTCAATATCAGTAGACTCTACTAATACACCAATACCAACAACATTGGCCTTAAATTCTTCTAACATACTCATCATACCTTGAATGGTTCCGCCAGCTTTCATGAAGTCATCAATAATTAAAACATTTGATCCTTCTGGAAGGCTACGCTTTGCTAACGTCATTGTTTGAATGCGCTTAGAAGAACCTGATACATAGTTAATACTAACAGTTGGGCCTTCTGTCACCTTATTATCTTTCCTTGCAATTACTACCGGTACATCTAAGTAGTTCGCCACTGCATAAGCAAGTGGAATCCCCTTTGTTGCCACCGTCATAACTGCATCAATTGGTTGCCTAGCAAAAACAGAAGCAAACAAACGACCTGCGCCATTAATATGACGAGGATTACTTAAAAGATCTGTCATATATAAGTAACCACCAGGCAAAATACGATCTGGATTTTCAAATAAGCTACACAGCTCACCAATAATTAGATCTGCCTCTTCCTCACTTATATATGGTATATATTTCACTCCTCCTGCTGCTCCTGGTATCGTTTGCAATGTGCCGACCCCTTGTTGTTCAAACGTTTGCTTAATAATAACTAAATCTTCACTAATAGAAGACTTAGCTGATTGATACCTTTCAGCAAAAAAAGTGAGAGAAACTAGCTGACGAGGGTTTTGTAACAAGTAATAAGTCATATCGACTAATCTTGTACTTCGTCTAATTTTCATACTCTCACCTCAAATCACGAATATTCTAAACAAATCATAACGTATTATACGTCTTTATTCAAGCGTTTCTCGCTCTCCTAATAAACGTACTGCGTATACTTGTTCACAAAATCCTTTTAATCCGTTATATATACGATGCATTCGCGAGTCATGGTGCACAAGACCGAATACAGTTGGACCACTTCCACTCATTAATACGGCATCCGCCCCAAATCGCTTCATCTGTGCCTTAATACGTGCAACTTCAGGATGCATCGCAAACGTTACATCTTCTAAAACGTTACCAACAGTATCACAAATCCCTTTGTAGTCCCCAGCATTTATGACATCAACCATTTTATCTACATTCGGATGTGTAACTCGATTTAACTTTAAATTCCCATACACATCAGCAGTAGATACACCAATATGAGGTTTTGCTAAAATAACCCAGCAAGAAGGTGGAGTTTTTATATGCTCAATTTGCTCTCCTCTTCCAGTGGCAATTGCTGTCCCACCATACACGCAAAACGATACATCTGATCCAATTTCTGCGCCAAGCTCTGCTAATTGATCAATTGTAAGCCCTAAATTCCATAATTTATTAAGGCCACGTAATGTCGCTGCTGCATCACTACTTCCACCTGCTAATCCAGCTGCTACTGGAATCGTTTTTTCAATAGTAATAGATACGCCTTTTTTCACATTAAACTTCTCTTTTAATAATCTCGCTGCTTGATAAGCTAAATTTCTTTGGTCGTCTGGGACATACCGATTATGGGATAAAATTTCAATACGGTCTTCTGCTAATTCCATTAGTTCTAAACGATCCGCTAAATCAATTGTTGTCATAATCATTTTCACTTCATGATATCCGTCTTGTCTTTTTCCCAGTACATCTAACGACAGATTAATCTTTGCTGGTGCTTTCACTAGTAGCTTCAATCTATTCACCCACTCTATGTACTCAATCTTTTATCGTTTATTTTACCATAAATTTATAGTAAGACGATGACACTTCCCTAATTATAACGAAAAGCATTCAGAATGAAACTACTTATGTAAAATGATGGCACCTTTTATAGTACAAAAAGCCGAGGAATCACTCCTCGGCTACCGTAGCATAGAAAGTATCTTACAACTACTGGTTTTGTTTCATTAATTGCTGTTCTGCAATTTCTATAGCACGTTTCACCATATTACCAGCATCTTTCGCACGAATTCCGCCCCATCCCTCTTTTTGAACAACATCATAAAAGCCTAGCTCTTTTGCAAGCTCTTCTTTAAATTGATTTGACATGACACCTCTTCGTCTACTCAATGCAGAGTCCCTCCTTATTTTGCTACGGTAAAATTAGTATGCAAAATAATATAGCTTTTCATTTGTGGGAATATATGTAACGATACATGGATTATAAAATCGCTTCATTATGAGGTTCACCATAAAATGTTAACTCTACTGTCTCTGTTAAAACATCCGCATAGCTATACGATACACGTTGCAATGCATCTTCTTGTTGATCCAGTTGTACAACAAAAACAGAACGGTACGTTTCTGCAAGTACACCTGATTGTTCTACAGTTTTTCTTCTCCCACTGTTTGCCTTTAACATCAGTCTCTGTCCAAGATGGTGATCTAATTCGCTTTTAATTTCATCTAAACGTTTTGACATATACTTTGTTACACCTCGCTGTAATTTAGATTGAATACTTAAAACACGATATATCTATCCCAATTATTAACCGCAACTCACAGACAATATCATTATAAAAGCATTATGCGTTCGAATAGATAGAAGAAATACTATATTGTAAAAGTATCATTATGTAGTCTGTGCGTTCTTGTCTCTTTTTATCCAAGCTGATTTAAATCCTTTCTATACAAAAAAGCAAGATACATATGTACCTTGCTTATTCTTCATAATGTTGAAAGGGTAATCCAGTTCGTAAAATCCCCCTTGTCTCAATCCCACCAAGTCCCTTTTCGCCAGTAATCGTATTACGTACAACATCCCATACATTGACTCTCTCCATAAATGACGTAAAACTAATTTTACCAACCACATATACAGGATCTAGTGCGTGAATATTAATTCTAGATGGGGAACTAGCAAAATTAGCGCCTGCTCGAATTAATGCTTCAAAGTGTGATTGACATGCCCCAGCAAAAATAACGAGTTGATCCAATGATGGATATTTTTTTCGCACCTCTCGAACAGCCTGTACAAAATGCCTTGAATGCCTATATGCTGCTAAATCTCCCTTTACTCCTTTTGCTTTTGTATATGCATCGTGCCCTGTGATTACTAAAATGTCTGGACGAAAATGGTCTATTAAATCTACCACCTTTTCATGCATCTCTGTTTCTTTACAATGAATACCTTGTACAGGAACACCAATTTTATTATATAAGTCTAGACACTTGCGCAAATATAATGGGTCTCCATCTATATGCAGTACACGTCCTGGCATTTGAAAATAATTCACTTCACTTGTATATCCACCAGTTGAAGTGTGTTCATGCCTTTGTTTCATTAATACATAATCTTGTTGAAACAAACGATACGTGCGCTCCATTGTTTCTTTCTCACGCTTCGCTCTCTTTTTATGCTCTCGTTGATCTATACTAATTAAATCTTCAAGTGGCGCATCTGCCACCAATCTAATTTCCTCTCCAAATAATATAGCTATCTCGCCTTTTATTTCTATAATACGAAAAAGAATATCCCTATTATGAGAATATCGTTCCACTAATTCTCCAACATGTAAAGCCATTCTCCTACCTCCAAACTCGTTAGGCCATCTTACCTGTTTTTAAAGTATGAATGTAGGAGAGGAAAGGTGACAAAAGGGACAGTTCAAGTTGAACTGTCCCTTTTATATTCTTATGATAATTTATGAAGAACTAATGCATTACTTAATATTGCAAACTCCTCGATAGATAGCGTCTCGCCTCTTCGTTTTGGATCAATTCCTACCTCTGTTAAAATTCGATCCAACAAATCTTTATCTTTCGGGAAACCATTTAAATTATTGGATAAATTATTCATTAAAGTTTTACGACGCTGTGCAAAACTTGCTCGTACTACTTCAAAGAAGAACGTCTCATCCGTTACTTCTACAACTGGTTTCGGACGCTTTAGGAGGCGGATAATTGCAGAATCAACATTTGGTTGTGGTACAAACACTGTACGCGGTACAGTCATAACTGTTTCTACCTCTGTATAATATTGAATAGCAATTGATAAAGAACCATACTCTTTCGTTCCAGGTTTAGCAGCTAAACGATCCCCAACTTCTTTTTGCATCATAACAACAAATCCACGAACCGGTAATTTCTCTTCTAGCAATTTAAATAAAATTGGCGTTGTAATATAGTATGGTAAATTAGCTACTACCATTACATCTTGTCCTTCTTCAAATTGCTCACTAAACACCTCATGTACATCTGCCTTTAGTACATCTTTATTGATAACTGTAACGTTACCATATGGAGCTAACGTCTCATCTAAAATCGGTAATAATCTTTGGTCGATTTCAAAAGCCACCACTTTTTTAGCACGCTTCGCTAATTGTTCTGTTAATGCACCAATACCTGGTCCAATTTCAATTGCACCACTTTCTGGACCAATTTCAGCGTGATCAACGATACGATTTAATACATTCGTATCAATTAAAAAATTTTGCCCTAAACTTTTTTTGAATGAAAATCCATACTTTTCAACAATGTCTTTCGTACGATTTGGCGTTGCGATATCCTTCATTTTCTTTCCTCCTGTATGACTTGCTTATAAGCTTCTGCAAATGATTCTTTTGAAACCTGAAACATTTGTAAACGTTTATGTAACTGTTTTGCGTTCGTATAACCAATCTTTAATAGCTTACCCATTCTTTCTCTGCGACTCTTTGCCATTTCTCCGCCCACTAAACCTGCATCGACTAGATCGCTCCAACTAATTTCACTTGTGTAAGCTTCCATTTCTTCATGTATATTCTCTAAAGCACGGCGAATTGATTCATTAGAAGCATGTTCAATTCCCACACCTTTTTTCCTTTTAGCCAGTGCTTCTTCCTTCGGTAAAAAAGCATGTTTACATCCAGGCACCTTATCAGAAATAATTTTTCGAATACGCTCTCCAGGATAATCCGGATCTGTAAAAATAATAACGCCTCTTTTTTGCAGCGCTAATTTAACTTGCTCAATAACATGATCACCGATTGCTGAACCGTTCGTTTCAATTGTATCCGCATCAACAGCACGCTTAATTGCGACTGTATCATCTTTACCTTCTACAACGATAATCTCTTTAATTTTCATGCTTGCCTCCACACTCGTTTCGTCTCTACTTAGTAAAACAAAAAAATGACGACTTTTCCATTATTATTTTCCCCATTCTTACATTTTTAAAAATAGAATGTCCCAAACTTTGTTCTCTCTCTTTATTGTAACACTTCTTCATTCGCCCGTATTTTCTCTGTCACTCCCGCTACTTTTTTATAAAAATAAAAAAAGAATGGGTTCTCCCACTCCTTTTTATTCAACACCAAATAAAGCTTTTGCATTTTTCGTTGTCATTTCTGCTACTTCCTCATAAGAAATTCCTTTTAAGTTCGCAATTTCTTCTGCTACGAGTTTTACATAACTTGGTTCATTTCGTTTCCCTCGAAATGGATGCGGTGTTAAATACGGACAATCCGTCTCTATTAACAATTTATCTAATGGAATCTCCGCAGCAACTTCTTTCGGCTTCTTAGCATTTTTAAATGTAACTGGTCCGCCTAACGAAATTAAAAAGTTCATATTAACACATCGCTCCGCTACTTCTACACTGCCGCTAAAGCAATGCATAATGCCACCTACTTCAGCTGCATTCTCTTCTTCTAGAATATCAACAATATCTTGAGTTGCATCACGGTTATGTATAATAATCGGCAATTTTACTTTTTTGGCTAATGCAATTTGTTTACGGAATACGTCTTTCTGAATTTCTTTTGGAGACTTATCCCAGTGATAATCTAAGCCCATTTCTCCAAGCGCAACGACTTTAGGGTGCGAAGCAAGTTCTTCTAACCAAGCTAAATGTTCTTCTGTCATGTCGATTGCATCAACTGGATGCCATCCAACCGCAGTATAAATAAAATCATAAGCTTCCGCTAATTCAATTGCCTTTTTTATCGTTACTTCGTCAAAACCAACAACAACTGTATAAGTAACTCCCGCTTCTTTCATTCGGGCAATAACTTCTTGCAAATCTTCTTCAAATTGCTCTGCATTTAAATGTGAATGTGTATCAAACAACATAATACATAACTCCTTTTATATGGAAATCAAGTTTATTCTACAAAAATAAGCTCTTTCATAACTTAACGATAACAATACTACAATCTTAATGCAAAAATTGAGAGTGTAAAAAGAAAAAAGACGCTTCACACATGTTACACGTGAAACATCTCTTTTCTTGTCTTAATTACTTGATTTTTGTACCATTTGGTAGATTTTGGTCAATTGATGCTAATGACAATACGCCATTCTCTTCACCTGCTAAAATCATACCTTGTGATAATTCACCGCGTAATTTTACAGGTTTTAAGTTTGTTACACAAATAACCTTTTTACCTTTTAGGTCTTCTGGTGAATAGAATTTTGCAATCCCAGAAACAACTTGACGCTTTTCTGTACCTAAGTCTAGTTGGATTTTTAACAACTTGTCTGCTTTTTTCACAGGTTCAGCAGATAGTACTTCAGCTACGCGTAATTCTACTTTAAAGAAATCATCAATTGTAATTTCTTCTGCCTTCGGTTCTTCTTCTTTTTTCTCTTCTACTTTAGGAGCAGAGGCTTTCATTTGTTCTTTAATGTACTCTACCTCTACTTCCATTTCTAAACGAGGGAAAATCGGGTTTCCTTTTTCTACTTTTGTTCCAGCTGGAATGCAGCCAATTGTAGACAGGCTTTCCCAAGATGTATGTGCTTCTTCAGTAAGGCCAAGCTGAGCAAACATCTTGCTTGGAGCTACTGTTAAGAACGGCATAAGCATAATACCTGTTTGACGAAGTACTTCTGCTAAGTGGGCCATTACAGAAGCTAACTTTTCACGGTCATTCTCATCTTTTGCTAATACCCATGGTTGTGTTTCATCAATATATTTATTCGTACGGCTAACCAATTGCCAAATTGAGCTTAGAGCTACAGAGAATTCCATATTCTCCATTGCTTCTTCTACTTTTTTCAATGTATCCTGCGCAAACGCTACTAACGTTTCATCAAATTCCGTTACATTTACTTTAAATGCAGGGATTTCTCCGTTAAAGTATTTATCAATCATAGCTACTGTACGATTTAATAAGTTACCTAAGTCATTTGCTAAATCGAAATTAATACGCTCCACAAATCCTTCTGGTGTGAATACGCCATCAGATCCGAACGGAACTTCACGAAGTAAGTAATAACGTAATGCATCTAATCCGTAACGATCGATTAATGTAACTGGATCTACTACGTTACCTTTTGACTTACTCATCTTTCCATCCTTCATTAAAATCCAACCATGAGCAAATACTTTTTTCGGAAGAGGTAAATCTAATGCCATTAAAATGATTGGCCAATAAATTGTATGGAAACGAACAATCTCTTTTCCAACTAAATGCACATCTGCCGGCCATAATTTCTTATACATCTCTTCATTTTCTGTTCCATAACCTAATGCTGTAATGTAGTTAGATAACGCGTCAACCCATACGTAAATAACGTGTTTCGGGTTACCTGGAACACGAACTCCCCAGTCAAATGAAGTACGAGAAACTGCTAAATCTTCTAAGCCTGGTTTAATGAAGTTATTAATCATTTCATTCTTACGAGACTCCGGCTGAATGAAATGTGGATTATCTTCATAGAATTTTAATAGTCTGTCTACGTATTTACCCATTCTAAAGAAATAAGATTCTTCACGAACAAGCTCTACATCATGACCACTATCTGGACTTTTTCCTCCAACTACTTTGTCGCCTTCCATAATTGGATCTACTAATTGATGCTCCGTATAGAATGTCTCATCTTGTACAGAATACCAACCTTCGTATTCATCAAGGTAAATATCGCCTTGATCTACTAGTTGTTTGAAGATTTTTTCAACAACATCTTTATGACGATCTTCCGTTGTACGAATAAAATCATCATAAGAGATATCCATCTTCTTCCAAAGTTCTTTAATTCCTGCAACAATGTTATCCACATATGCTTGTGGTGTAACATTTAATTCTTCTGCTTTCTTTTGGATCTTCTGTCCATGCTCATCAGTTCCTGTTAAATAATGAACATTATATCCTTGCATACGCTTATATCGTGCCATCGCATCCCCTGCTACTGTTGTATAAGCATGTCCAATGTGTAATTTTCCACTTGGATAATAAATTGGGGTAGTAATATAAAAGGATTTGTTTTCCTTTGTCATTGTTTTGGACCTCCCGGATAACCTCATATGTATTTATAAATAGTATATCAAAAACTTATATATAAAGTGAAACTTTAATCTGTGAGGGTCTTGTTCATTCCCGCGGATTATAACCCGCACCAATCGGACTTTTACGAGCAATCCGACTCCCACTTAACTTCTTTGCCCCAACCGAATTTTAAATTTAGAATCTTACTGCTCGTTTATGCAGGATAAAAACGAGTTCATATTTTGTATATTTATCATCTATTACTCATATTTCAAGAAAATATACAGTCGTCACTTACAATTTATAAATTTTTCTGAAAATAAAGTGAAATAATAGTAGAAATTACTCACATTCTATTATATATAAGAAGTAAGAAATCTATAAATCTTTTTAAAAAATATAGAATTTAAGAATTGACGGAAATGTAAATGATTGGTATCATATGTCCATAGGGTATTTTGTCGAAAAATGACGAATCTAAAAATAGACTCGAAACTTATAAACTATTTCTTTAGGAGGAAAAGAATTATGAAATCTACTGGTATCGTTCGTAAAGTTGATGAATTAGGTCGTGTAGTAATTCCAATCGAATTACGCCGTACTTTAGGTATTGCAGAAAAGGATGCTCTTGAAATCTATGTTGATGACGAGAAAATCATCTTAAAAAAATATAAGCCAAACATGACTTGCCAAGTAACTGGTGAAGTATCTGATGGTAACCTATCTTTAGCTGAAGGTAAAATTATCTTAAGCAAAGAAGGCGCTGAGCAAATCTTAAACGAGCTTCAAGATTATATCGAAACAGCAAAATAAGCTTCTCAATTATGAGAAGCTTATTTTTTATCGACATGATAGATTTGATATACATCGCGTTTCGACAAATCTCGATCTTTAGCAACTGTTTTTATCGCCTCTTTTGAATTCATACCTTTTTCGTTTATATAATGTTCAATATGGTCATATACCGAAATAGATTCCCACCATTGTTCTTCTGGAGCAGGTTCTTCCGTTGAACCAGCTACTAAAATACAAAACTCACCACGAACTTCATTTTGTTTCGTCCACTCAATTGCTTCTTCGACTGTTCCACGAATAAATTCCTCGAATTTTTTCGTTAACTCTCGGCATAATACAATTTCTCTATTTCCCAACACTTCTTGCATCGAGATTAAAGTATCATCCAGGCGGTGAGGTGCTTCATAAAACATCATTGTAGTTTGTATATAGCGAAGCTTCTCTAACTCCATTTTTCTTTCTTTTTTATTTCTTTGTAAAAATCCATAGAAATAAAACTGTTTTGTTTCAAGGCCTGATGCAATTAATGCTGTAAGGGCTGCATTCGCCCCAGGAAGCGGGATAACATGATACTGTTCCGCTACAGCCTCTACAACAATATCGTAGCCTGGATCAGAAATACACGGCATACCAGCATCACTAACAAGTGCTACTGTCTTTCCTTCGTCTAACTTATTTAATATTTTCTTCCCACTTACTTCCTTATTATGCTCATGGTAACTCATAACAGGCGTTTCAATTTCAAAGTAATTACAAAGTTTTTTCGTTTGTCTCGTATCTTCAGCAGCAATTAAATCAGCTTCTTTTAAAATTCGGATTGCACGAAATGTCATATCTTCTAAATTCCCAATAGGGGTTGGTACTAAATATAAAACGCCCTTTTCATTTTGTTGAAAGCTTTTTTGTTGCCACATAAGGTTCTCCTTTTTGCATATATTCTTCTTTTTGTTTTCTATTTAATTGCTTAAAATAGTACTCTGCTTGCATAGCTGTACGCTTATCTTCATGAAATTCTACGTATTTTAAAGCAACAGGAAGTCTAGCACGCGTATACCTAGCCCCTTTTCCACTATTATGGGTCTCAATCCGCTTCTCTATATGATTTGTATATCCAGCATAATAACTTCCATCAGAGCACTCTACTACATAAAAACAATGCTTATTCTTCTCCATATAAAATTGAACGAATCTCCTTTGTATATTCATTATTTTCTTCATATACAAAAAGAGGTGGCAATATTTTTAAATCTGCGTTTCCGTCCTTAATTCCTTCAATTAACAATGTATTCGCTTCTTTTCCTGCCTTAGGATAAACAAATCGTACACGCTTTGGTTCAATTTTGTATTTACGCATTAATGTAACAATGTCTAGTAAACGACCTGGACGATGTACAAATGCTACCTTCCCGCCTTGCTTTACTAGCTGACTACTTGCAGATACAACATCCTCTAGTGTACACATAATTTCATGACGAGCTATTGCTAAATGTTCATTCATATTTTTTTCAGAAGTTGCAGGTGTTTGGAAATAAGGCGGATTACATGTGACAACATCATATTGATGACGTCCAAGTTTCTCCGGCATATCTTTCAAATCCCCGTTTATTAAGTGAATTCTTTCTTCCAACTTATTGTATTGGACACTTCTAATTCCCATATCATATAAGCGTTCTTGAATTTCTACACCAGTAATATTCCCTTTTGTTCTTGTACTTAATAGAAGGGGCACAACTGCATTACCTGTACACAAATCAAGTAAATTACCTTTTTGAATTGGCACCCAAGCAAAGTCTGCAAGTAAAACAGCATCTAACGAGAAATTAAATACTGATGGGCTTTGTATAATCTTCAAATCTTGTGCTAATAAATAATCTAAACGTTCATCTTCATATAAATTCATATGTTACTCCTTTTCTTACACTTAACCTACCCTATTTCATCTTCAACTAATAAAGTGAAACTTTAATCAGTGGGGGTTTTCTTCATCCCCCACTGATTATTAGTTGAACCAATCGGACTTTTATGGGCAGTTGATTCCCCACCTAAGTTCTTTGCTTTCGCTGAATTTTGAGGTGGGGGTCTTACTGCCCATTAAAGCGGGATAAAAAACATATTTCATTCTACTCTCATGTATAAAAAATTACCTTTCCAATTATCATTGGAAAGGTAATTTCACTTTTTATTTAAAAATGACAGGCAGAATAAACAATCTCCCTCTTTACGTACACTTCCATAATGCAGATTACAAATATGAAAACCTTCTTGATATAGTCTTGCTAGATTATCGTAGCCTTCACCAATATCTGTTTTCGGCTTCACTTCTTTACGTTTTTGAGTTTTTTGTTTTTCTTTAATCTGCACTTCTTCAAAGCGGTGTCGCAAATTTTCATTTTCCATTTTTATATGTTGGTTTTCTTCCAACAACTCTGCAAGATGTTGTTTTAATTCTCCCAACTGTTTGTATAAATGTCCAATTTGCTCTTCCATACTAGAAACCGATGCAAAAATATCTTTTTTCTCCACAAGCACCCACCTCATTAATCTGTGGTTTGACTCGAAACGACCCCTTTATTCACTAACTCATCTAACGTATATTCTACTATCCGTTCCTTGTCTACTAGTTCCACTTGAATTAATCTTTCTAAAATATTTAATCCGATAACACGGCCAGTACCATGCGGGGTTTGTATACGTTGATCTAAATCAGGAAGTTGTTCCTTTGCTGCCTCATATTCATCGTTCTCATATTTTAAGCAACACATTAAGCGACCACATAAACCAGAGATTTTTGCAGGATTTAATGATAAATTTTGATCCTTTGCCATCTTAATAGATACAGGTTCAAAATCCCCTAAAAAAGTAGAACAACAAAGCATACGACCACATGGACCAATACCACCAAGCATCTTCGCTTCATCACGAACACCAATTTGTCTTAGTTCAATTCTTGTCCTAAAAATTGCTGCTAAGTCCTTCACTAGTTCGCGGAAATCAATCCGACCATCCGCAGTAAAGTAGAAAATAATCTTATTGCGATCGAACGTATACTCTACATCTACAAGTTTCATATCAAGATTATGTTCTACTACCTTTTGCTGACAAACTTGATATGCTTCTTTTGCAGCATGTTTGTTCTCTTCAACAATGGTACGATCGTTTTCATTTGCAATACGAATAACCTTTTTTAGCGGTAATACAACGTCGTTTTCATCAACTTGCTTTTTGGTAATAACTACTTTCCCGTATTCAATACCTCTTATCGTTTCTACAATTACAAACTCATTTTCAGAGATATCGAACTGATTTGGATCAAAGTAATACACCTTTCCGGCCTTCTTAAAGCGAACACCTACTACATCATACAAAACGGTCATCCCTCCTGCAACCGCAACACTAACTGTTCGAACACAAGCTGCGCATTTACATTAGCGTTGATTCTATTTTTTGCCTCTAATATATTAAAGAGAGCTGATACAATGCGCTTCTGAGCGTAGGAGAAAGATTCAAACATCTCTTTCTGCTCATGAAAAACAAGACGATCTTCTTCTCCAAGTTGAACATATAATAAATCCTTATAAATAAGGAGTAACATATCTAAACCTTGCTGTAATTGTTCTTTCTCTCCAAAGTGTTTTCCCCATTTTTCTTGTACAAAAAAAATAGAGACTTTATCTTTTTCGAGCGCTTCACATAATTTTATCACTAAAGCTCGTGCTTGTGCAAACCATTCATCACTACATAAAGCTAAAGCTTCATCAAAACTATTTGTGAGTTGTGCAGCAAGTGTCGATAAAGATGCCGTAACACCTTCATCCTGTAATCTTCTAATTAAAGATTCCGTAGGTAAAGGTCTAAATGTAACAACTTGACAGCGAGATAAAATCGTATTTAAAATTTGATGACTTTGTTCAGTAAGTAAAATAGCTGTTGTATCACTACTTGGTTCTTCTAAAAATTTCAAGAGTGTATTCGCCGCATTTGCTGTCATACGGTCTGCGTGCTCAATAACATATACTTTTTTATTTGCCTCTAATCCTGTTTTTGAAAACTCTTCTTGTAAATCATGAATTTGCTGCTTCTTAATAGATAATCCGTCTGGTTTTACAATATGTAAGTTTGGGTGGTTACCTGAATCAATTCGCTTACAATTTGTACATACATGACAAGGCTCTACCCCATTCCGCTGAGAACAGAGGAAACTCTTTGCCATTTGAATTGCTGTCGCAAACTTTCCTGTCCCTTTCCCTCCCTCTAACAAATAAGCGTGGGATATACGCTCTTTTGCAATGCTATTCATCAACATTTTTACACCGATGGGTTGTATAGCAGAAAGCTGCTCCCACGTCTTCGTCATAATGCATACCTCACTTATTTCATTCTTTCCTTCTATTATAACAATTTATCTTCTATAACCTGAATAACTTCTTCTATAAGTTTTTCCATTGGCTGATCAGCATTTACCAATACAATACGATCCGAGAAACGTTCTACAACTTGTAAATAGCCTTCACGCACACGTTTATGGAAAAAGATATCTTCCATGTCTAATCGATTCACTTCACGTCCTGCATCTTTTGCGATTCGAGCTAAGCCAACCTCTGGCTCAATATCTAAGTAAATTGTTAAACTAGGCATACAGTCCTCTGTTGCAAAACGATTTATTTCAAATACTTTATCCATACCTAATCCTCTTGCATATCCTTGATACGCTAAAGAGCTATCTATAAAGCGATCACATAATACAAGATAATCCTCGTTAAGCGCCGGCATAACTTTTTCTACTAAATGCTGTCTACGTGCAGCGGCATACAGAAGCGCCTCTGTACGTGCTTCCATCATCGTATACTCTTGTTTATGTAAAATCGTTCTAATATCCTCAGAAATTGCAATACCACCTGGTTCTCTTGTCGCCATTACCTTTTGTTCTTTTTGTTCAAAGTATGGTAATAAACTTTGAATTAACGTTGTTTTACCCGAGCCTTCTGGACCTTCAATTGTTACAAATAATCCCGTCATTCTAAAACCTACTTTCTATATCATACACTTTCATATATTTCGTGCTGCCTTGAAAACGAGCGCCTGCTTTCTCTAAATACATAATTTGCTCTTTATGTTCTGAAGTAATTTTTTCTCCATACATAATCAATGGAATTCCAGGTGGATACGGAATTACCATTTCCGCCGCTATCATCCCAACTGCTTCTCCTACAGATACTACTTTTGTTTCATACCCTTCCAGTTGTTTATATGTATACGGTAAGGGAGAAATTTCTCCTTTATAAGTATAACGAATAGATTCCTTCTTGTCTTTCACCTCATAAGATTGCAATGCCACTCGGATCATCTCTATAGCCTTCATATATTTCTTATTTACTTGCAAGGGCAAAATAAATAAGACATTATATGGATCTGCCATTTCCGTATATATACCGACCTTTTCTAATACAGACTGTAATTCGTATCCCGATAACTGACAACGTGTCTGTACGGTAACCTTTAACTCGTCTTGTAATGGATATTGTAAAATAGCTATTTGTGGCATAGAAGACAATTCTGCTTTAAATCCCCGTAAAAACTCGACAATTTCATCATGTCCCTTTTCTTTTATACGCGCTATTGTAAAGCGTGCAATATCAAGAGAAGCCATAATTGGATACGATGGACTACTAGACTGTAGCATACTTAAATAAGTAGAAACTTTTTCTTCTTTCACTAAGCTGCTATTTATATGTAAATAGGATCCCATCGTCATCGCAGGTAATGTTTTATGTGCGGAATGAACTACAATATCTGCACCATATGCTAAAGCTGACCTTGGAAATGCCCCGCCTAAACAAAAATGAGCCCCATGTGCTTCATCTACTAAAACAGGGATTTTATGTGCATGTGCATAAGCAATGCTTTCCTCTAAATCCATCCCCATACCATAATAATTAGGATGTGTTAAAATAAGTGCTTTCGCATTTGGATATTTTTCAATTGCTTCCTTAATAACTTCATTATGAATTCCCACGGGTACGTTATAAGCTTCATCAATCCACGGATCTAAAAAAATCGGATTTGCTCCTGCTAATTTTAAACCATTAATAATTGATTTATGACAATTTCTTTGTACAAGAACAATATCATGTTCCCCACAGCAAGACAAAATCATTGCTAAGTTCCCGACTGTTGAACCATTAATTAAAAAATAACTTTTTTCCACTTCATATACATCAGCTAATAATTGTTGTGCCTCATCTATACATTCAAACGGACTATGTAAATCATCTAACCCTGATAACTCAGTTACATCGATAGATAGTATATCTTTAAACTCCTCTACTGCCTCCTGAGGGAAGTTTAAACCATTTTTATGACCTGGAACATGAAAGGATAATGGCCCTCTTTCTTTAAACTCTATTAATGCCTCATATAAAGGTATGCGATTTTGATTCATCTATATCTCTTCCTTATTATTTCATTCTTTCTCTATTATACAGAACAAAAAAAATAATAGGCATATGCCTATTTAAAAATATGATACTTCTAATTTCCGAAGTTGTTTTAAATAATATATATACTTCGGATCATTTGTCTCCGTATTCACCATGTCTTTTTCACATTCATAACATATTAAATTATTATAAACATATATTCCTTCTTTTCTTTCTGTCTCACAAACAATACAAACTTCGTTTTGTGATTTCATATCCTTTCCTCCCTATTCAAATGAACATATTTCATACTTCTATTCCTTAACAATTTCCTGAAAAATATACATCGATTTCTTATATAATATGATTCATTCGTGGGCAACGTGTTTGTATTATCATGACTTCTTTTTACGTACTGTTTGAAAACACAAAAAAACACAAGTCAAAAGACTTGTGTTTTTAGTTGCTTGGCGACGTCCTACTCTCACAGGGACAAGGTCCCAACTACCATCGGCGCTAGAGAGCTTAACTTCCGTGTTCGGTATGGGAACGGGTGTGACCTCTCTGCCATCATCACCAAACTATGAAGGCATATTCCTTCAAAACTAGATAACATTTGCTACATATTATATGGTTAAGTCCTCGATCTATTAGTATTCGTCAGCTCCACATGTCACCATGCTTCCACCTCGAACCTATCAACCTGATCATCTTTCAGGGATCTTACTAGCTTACGCTATGGGAAATCTCATCTTGAGGGGGGCTTCATGCTTAGATGCTTTCAGCACTTATCCCTTCCGCACATAGCTACCCAGCTATGCCCTTGGCAGAACAACTGGTACACCAGCGGTGCGTCCATCCCGGTCCTCTCGTACTAAGGACAGCTCCTCTCAAATTTCCTACGCCCACGACGGATAGGGACCGAACTGTCTCACGACGTTCTGAACCCAGCTCGCGTACCGCTTTAATGGGCGAACAGCCCAACCCTTGGGACCGACTACAGCCCCAGGATGCGATGAGCCGACATCGAGGTGCCAAACCTCCCCGTCGATGTGGACTCTTGGGGGAGATAAGCCTGTTATCCCCGGGGTAGCTTTTATCCGTTGAGCGATGGCCCTTCCATGCGGAACCACCGGATCACTAAGCCCGACTTTCGTCCCTGCTCGACTTGTAGGTCTCGCAGTCAAGCTCCCTTATGCCTTTGCACTCTACGAATGATTTCCAACCATTCTGAGGGAACCTTTGGGCGCCTCCGTTACACTTTAGGAGGCGACCGCCCCAGTCAAACTGCCCACCTGACACTGTCTCCCGGGTCGATAAGACCCGTAGGTTAGAATTTCAATACAGTCAGGGCGGTATCCCACCAGCGCCTCCACCGAAGCTAGCGCTCCGGTTTCAAAGGCTCCCGCCTATCCTGTACAAACTGTACCAAAATTCAATATCAGGCTACAGTAAAGCTCCACGGGGTCTTTCCGTCCTGTCGCGGGTAACCTGCATCTTCACAGGTACTATAATTTCACCGAGTCTCTGGTTGAGACAGTGCCCAAATCGTTACACCTTTCGTGCGGGTCGGAACTTACCCGACAAGGAATTTCGCTACCTTAGGACCGTTATAGTTACGGCCGCCGTTTACTGGGGCTTCAGTTCAGAGCTTCGCTTACGCTAACCCCTCTCCTTAACCTTCCAGCACCGGGCAGGTGTCACCCCCTATACTTCGCCTTACGGCTTCGCAGAGAGCTGTGTTTTTGCTAAACAGTCGC
>NZ_CP152427.1:12500-27500 GCF_038971285.1 Bacillus paramycoides | reverse complement strand
GAGAAATAGCACCACGTAACACGTGATATACACCTTGGTACTCTTTCATTTTTTCCATCGCGATTACATCTTTCGGTTCTTGTACTACACAAACAACTGATTGATCTCGATGCGAATCGTTACAAATATAACAAGGATCACGGTCAGTAATATGCCCGCACACAGAACAATACGCTAAGTCTCGCTTCGCATTTACAAGTGCTTTTGCAAAACCTAACACATCGTCTTCTTTCATATCTAATACGAAAAATGCCAATCGAACCGCTGTTTTCGGTCCGATTCCTGGCAATTTCATAAAACTATCAATTAGTTTTGATATTGGTTCTGGATAATGCATATATCAATATCCTCCTAGAACATTCCACCCGGTAAGTTTAAGCCTTTTGTAAATTTACCCATTGTAGAATTTGAAAGTTCATCCGCTTTTTTCAGCGCATCGTTCGTTGCAGCTAACACTAAGTCTTGTAACATTTCGATATCTTCTGGATCTACAACTTCTTCTTTCACTTTCACTTCAAGAATTTGCTTATGACCATTTGCAATAACTGTGATCATACCGCCACCAGCTGTACCTTCAACTGTTTTTTCACCAAGTTCTTCTTGCGCTTTTGCCATTTCCTTTTGCATCTTTTGCATTTGTTTCATCATGTTATTCATATTTCCCATTCCGCCACGCATCATAATTAATTCCTCCTAATTATTATTACTCTTTTATTTCAATAAGTTCTTGCCCTACTAATTTTACGGCCTCTTCTATAAGAGAATCCTCTTTTTTCTCTGGGCTTTCTTCAGAAGCTCCGCCTTCACGCTGTAAAAAATCTTCACGGATTTTACCCCATTCACTTTTTGGAATGGCAATCATATTCAATCTTTTACTTAGCAATTCAAATAAAGCTTGCTCCACTGTATCCATAGCTTCTCGATTTTCGCTTGCCATTTTACAGTGAATTTCATATTGAAACGCTAAAACGTAAGTATCATCCGAAGCTGCTACCGGTTCGCTATTTTCTAATAAAACAGCAAACGCTACTTTGTTGTATGCTTTGAGTCTTCCTAACAACTCACCCCATACAGCTTTTAATTGTTCTAAATCTTGACGCTTTGCTTGCTTTAATACTTCATTTACGCGTCCGACAGGAATCTTCATACTTCCTGTCCGTACTGGCTTTGGTGCTGCACGCGTCTCTCTGACTTCCTGCTGCACACCGGCCGGCACACCATTCTTCTTAACTTGTTCTAACTCTTTCTCCAATTGCTGCATCCTGTTCATAATTGCTTGTAAACGATCCGCACCGTTTGCTTGCATCATAAACTGTTGACACAGTTGTACCATAACAACTTCTAAGAAAATTCGAGGATGATTTGTCCACTTCATTTCCTGTTGTGCTTTACTAAGAGTATGAATGATCTCATAGATTACTTCCGGTTGCATTTCTTCACTTAACGTCCGGAATTGCTCATCTACCATTACTCGTTCCAACATATGTTCCAATTGTGGTGAAGTTTGATATAAAAGCATATCACGATAATAGTAAATGAAATCTTCCATAAATCGAACTGGATCTTTCCCTTTACTCATCATCTCATCTATGATACGTAATGCTCTCGATACATCATTTTCACGTATACATTCTACTAAGTTGCCTAAGTATTGCTGAGAAACCGAACCTGTTACAGCTAATACATCTTCTGTCTTAACTGTCTCATCACTATAAGATATTGCCTGATCAATAAGGCTAAGCGCATCACGCATACCACCTTCAGCGGCACGTGCAACAATTTGCAACGCCTCATCTTCTACTTGCGTACCTTCATTGGTCACAACCGTCGATAATCTCTCAACAATATCATTTACTGATATCTTTCGAAATTCGAAACGTTGGCAACGCGAAATAATTGTAGGCGGTATCTTATGTGGTTCTGTTGTCGCTAAAATAAAGATGACATGTCCTGGCGGCTCTTCTAACGTTTTTAAAAGCGCATTGAAGGCACCCATAGAAAGCATGTGAACTTCATCAATAATGTATACTTTATATTCTACAGCACTTGGAGCATATTTTACTTTATCTCTAATATCTCGAATTTCATCTACACCGTTATTTGAAGCCGCATCAATTTCTAATACATCCGAAATAGACCCTTGTGTAATCCCCAAACAAGAAGGACATTCATTACAAGGTTCAGCTACGGGAGCATGTTCACAGTTGATTGCTTTTGCAAATACTTTTGCAATTGTCGTTTTTCCTGTTCCCCTCGGCCCAGAAAATAAATAAGCATGTGAAACTTTCTCTTGAAGAAGGGCATTTTGCAACGTTTTTGTCACGTGCTTTTGACCGACTACATCTTCAAACTTTTGCGGTCTCCATGTTCGGTATAACGCTTGGTATGACACGAAAATACGGCCTCCCTCAAAGGTTATTATCTCATTTATTATAACCCATTCTGTTTATAGATTCCAAAAGTTATTTTCTATACAAAAAACCCACCTTAGTATTAAGGTGAGTTTTGTATACATATATAACTGCCGTGCACCTTCCGTCGATTACGTACCATAAGCGTTACTCAAGCAGTTAGCTCGGTTCAGGCACTCCTGCGGCACACGAGAAGACCCGCTTATTGCTGCTTCCTTCCGGACCTGACAAGGTTCACGGGGTCCCGTTGCGCAGGACCCAAACGTCAACACCACTTACTTAAGGCAGACCTTACAGCAACATAACCTCGAGAAGGGATTCGGCCTCGCTAGAGCGGATTGCGAGTATAGGGCACCGCTACCTCCCCGCTTAGCACGGCAAAGTTAAAACCAATATTCGGTTGCCTTCATTAAAGGCACTATCAGTATAACTTGTTTTTTTATAAAATGCAAATACGTTAATTCTCGTTGCTTTTCTCCAATTTCTTAATCGCTTTTCTTTTTTTACGAAGTTCTCTAAAAAAGTTTGTTAACAGCGTACCGCACTCTTCTTCTAATACACCAGCTACTACTTCACATTGATGATTAAAGCGTTCATCCGTTAAAAGATTCATCAATGTTCCTGCACATCCACCTTTCGGATCGCTTGCACCATATACAACTCGCTTCACTCTTGATAAAACAATTCCACCGGCACACATTGGACAAGGCTCTAATGTTACATATAACGTCGCATCTTCTAAACGCCATGTCCCTAATTTTTTGCACGCTTCATCAATAGCTAACAACTCAGCATGAGCTATTGATCTTTGCTCAGTTTCCCTTAAATTATGAGCAACACTAATAACTTCCCCATTTAATACTATAACTGCACCAATCGGTACTTCTTGTATTGCCTCTGCTTTTTTAGCCTCTTCGATTGCTAACTGCATAAAATAAATATCTTGATCGTGTTCCATAACATAGTCCTTTCATTACAAATAAAGTACACTTATTTCCATTTACTACACATGGGATAACTTTTATAAATTCAATCCACCCTAAGAAAAAAGAGAGGGGATTACATATGAAAAACACTGCCTTACTCATTATCGATATGATTAACGATTTTCAATTTTCACACGGGCCCATCCTAGCCAAAAAATGCGAAATTATAACAAATCCTATTTTACAATTAAAGAAAACAATGAAATCCTTCGGCTACCCCATAATTTATATTAATGACCATTATCAACTTTGGAGATCTGATATCGACCAACTAATTACTCATTGTACAAATGAGTATAGTGAAAATATCATTCATAAAATTGCTCCAAGTTCTGATGATTATATTTTCATTAAACCACATTACTCTGCTTTTTATGAAACACCTTTAAATTCTTTATTAGGCTATCTAAAAATAGAAAATCTAATATTAACAGGCATTGCCGGGAATATATGTATACTCTTTACAGCTAACGATGCTCATATGAGAAATTATACACTGTATGTACCACAGGACTGTATTGCCTCTAATCATGATCAGGATAACGTGCATGCTTTAAAAATAATGGAAGCCACATTAAAAGCAAATATAGTCCCGTCATCTCAAATAAAATTTAATTAATACATATATCTATTTTCTAACTTTTTATAGCAAATTAACCCGCTCGCTTCCCTCTTGTGCTACAATAATTCTGTTTTGTGTTTTTAGTAGCCACGGTAAATTACTGATTGAAAGGAGGAAACAGCGTGACCGGAGTACCATTTATCACGGTTGAAGGACCAATTGGTGTTGGAAAGACTTCACTTGCGAAGGAAATTTCAACTCACATGCAACTCCACTTACTGAAAGAGATTGTTGATGAAAACCCCTTTTTAGGAAAGTTCTATGAAGACATCGACGAATGGAGTTTTCAAACAGAGATGTTCTTTCTTTGTAATAGATACAAACAATTAGAAGATATTAACATAAAGTATTTGAATCAAAGGAAGCCAGTAGTAGCGGATTATCATATATTTAAAAATGTAATTTTCGCATCCCGTACATTAAAAGATTCTCAATATGACAAGTACATGCAAATCTACCGTATCCTTACGCAAGATATGCCTGTGCCAAATGTTATCGTTTATTTAACAGCTAGCCTAAAAACATTACAAAAGCGAATCGCAATGCGCGGAAGAGAATTCGAAAAAAATATGGATCCAAATTACTTACTACAGCTCACAAAAGATTACGAAACAGCAATGGAGTCTTTTAAAAAAGATCATCCAGATATCCCAGTATTGAAATTTAACGGAGACGATATGGATTTTGTAAAAAATCCTGAAGATTTAAACGTCATCCTATCTGCCCTTCAAAATACTCTCTTAAAGGAGTCGAAATAATAATGAATTTAAGGCAAAAATATGATATACCAAATGACGCAGTAATCACTATCGCTGGAACAGTAGGTGTTGGTAAATCTACTATGACAACTGCATTAGCTAACGCTTTAGGTTATCGAACATCATTTGAAAAGGTAGATTCCAACCCGTATTTGGACAAGTTCTATGCTGATTTCACGCGCTGGAGCTTCCACTTGCAAGTATACTTTTTAGCAGAACGATTTAAAGAACAAAAAAGAATTTTTGAATACGGTGGCGGTTTTGTTCAAGATCGCTCTATCTATGAAGACACTGGCATTTTCGCAAAAATGCATCATGAAAAAGGAACAATGACGGAAACTGATTATGAAACATACAAAGGTTTATTTGACGCTATGGTCATGACTCCTTACTTCCCTCATCCAGATTTACTAATTTACTTAGAAGGTTCTTTCGATGATATCGTTGATCGTATCCAAGAACGTGGACGTCCGATGGAACAGCAAACACCAATCGAGTATTGGAAAGAGATGCATGGGCGTTACGAAAACTGGATTAATAACTTTAATTCATGCCCTGTTTTACGATTAAACATTAATGAATACGATATTTTAAAAGATGGCGATTCCATTGAACCAATCATTAAAAAAATTGGCCATTTTTTAAAACAAACACGTAAACTTGTAAAATAAAAAACCCGTGCTTACGCACGGGTTTTTCTATTAAATTACTTCTTTTTTGTTGGAGCAATAATTTCACTCTCAGTTTTTCCAGCGTTAATACGCTGACGAACAGTACTCGTACTAATATCGTACGCTTCAGCAATCTCTTTAACAGTCATTTCTTTCCCGTTAATTACCGCTGTTAATACTTTACCTGTACGTTTTGGAGCTGCTTCTTTCTTTACAGCTTCTTTTTTAACCTTTTTTGGTGCCTCTACTTTTGCTGCGGTTTGCTTTACATCGCAAGTGCAACCACAAAGTTTACGGAATGTATCATCGCTAATAATGCGTGATACATTTGCACCACTGTTTAAAATTCTATTGTTCTTACAGACAGGACATTGTACATAATATAAAGTTTTTCCATCTAAAGGAAATGTTTGTATAATAAGATCCATGTTGACTCCTTTCATATCTATGAAGATAATCATCGGAATATGAGTGTGTAATAAGGACAATATATCCTTACACCATACTTTATGATTGGTTTTAAAATAAAAACTCGTTACGTGTTGGTAACGAGTTCTCCAATCTCCACTTATATGCGCTGTTGTCAATTATATCTGGAGGAGGTAGAGGGATTCGAACCCCCGCGCGACTCTCGCCGCCTGTCGGTTTTCAAGACCGATCCCTTCAGCCAGACTTGGGTATACCTCCATATTGACATCAAATATAATATCAAAAGAAAAACAGTTAGTCAACCCTACTAAAATAAATTATGAGGAAAGGAAAATTTTACTTTTCCTCTCCTACATTATAGTACTGACAACGCTCATAATTACCAATCACTCATACCGATGAATGTTTATAAATTTACTTAATAACTGTTTTTCCTCCCATATAAGGGCGAAGAACTTCTGGAATTATAATTGTACCATCTTCTTGTTGGTAGTTCTCTAAAATAGCTGCAACCGTACGTCCAATTGCAAGACCAGATCCATTTAATGTATGAACATGTTCTGGTTTGCCATTTGGCTCACGACGGAAACGGATATTTGCACGTCTCGCTTGGAAAGCCTCAAAATTACTACAAGAAGAAATTTCACGATATGTGCCATAGCTTGGAATCCATACTTCAATATCGTATTTCTTCGCTGCTGTAAATCCTAAATCGCCTGTGCACATGCTCATAACGCGATATGGCAACTCTAATAATTGTAACACGCGTTCTGCATCATTTGTTAGTTTTTCTAACTCTTCATAAGAATCTTCTGGTTTTACGAACTTTACAAGCTCTACTTTATTGAACTGATGCTGACGAATTAAGCCACGTGTATCGCGTCCAGCTGAACCTGCTTCAGAACGGAAGCAAGAGCTAAATGCAGCATATCTTATAGGCAATTGCTCTTTACTTAAGATTTCATCACGGTGCATATTCGTTACAGGTACTTCAGCTGTTGGAATTAAGAAGTAATCTTCACTTTCAATACGGAATGCATCTTCTTCAAACTTCGGAAGTTGTCCTGTTCCTGTCATGCTTGCACGGTTTACCATATACGGAGGTAATACTTCTTCATATCCGTGCTCATCAGTATGAAGGTCAAGCATAAAGCTAATTAAAGCACGCTCTAATCTTGCACCAGCACCTTTGTAGAATACGAAGCGGCTTCCTGTTACTTTCCCAGCACGCTCAAAGTCTAGAATCCCTAAATCTGTAGCAAGGTCCCAATGTGGTTTTGGTTCAAAAGCAAACTCTTTTACTTCTCCCCAAGTACGTGCTACTACATTATCATCCTCTGTTTCACCAACTGGAGCAGATTCATGAGGAATATTTGGAATAGATAACATTAATCTTTCTAGATTTTCTTCAACTGTACGAAGTTCATTATCAAGATCTTTTACTTTTTCCCCAACTTCACGCATTTCTAGAATTAAGGCTTCTGCATCTTTCTTTTCGCGCTTCAATACAGAGATTTGTTGAGATACTTCGTTACGTTTACTTTTCAGTTCCTCTGTTTGAACAAGTAGTTCTCTTCTTCTCGTATCCAACTCTTCAAAGCGACCGAAATCAGTTAAATCCTCGCCTCTATGCTGTAACTTTGCTTTTACTTCTTCAAAATTTGTACGTAGAAATTTAATATCAAGCATTATATACTCCTCCTTTTATTTTATAAAACACAAAAAACTCCCGTCCCTATATAAAGGGACGGGAGTTAACCCGCGTTGCCACCCTAGTTGAAAGCATTACCGCCTTCCTCTCAAGTAGAAATAACGGCTCTTCACCGGGAATGTTTACTAATCATACAGATATTCCACATTCCATTCCAGGATGGATTCACAAACTGTTCCTATCGATTTCCACCAACCATCGACTCTCTATAAGAAACGACATTTGTTACTACTTCCTATCAACACGCTTATTTTATAAAATTGTTACCATCAATTTACTATAATCTTATACAAGTTGCAAGTTACTTATACAACTTTTTTCATTTTCGCTTCTTTTACCATTTCTACAAAGTATGCTGTTACACGATGATCGTCTGTTAATTCCGGATGGAAAGAAGCAGCTAAAAACGGCCCTTGCCTTACCGCTACCATTCGATCGCCATGTGTAGAAAGTACCTCAACATCATCCGCTATATTTACAACATATGGGGCACGAATAAATACGCCAACAAAATCCTCTCCCACACCTTCAATAGAAAGTGCAGCTTCGAAGCTGTCTTTTTGACGTCCGAACGCATTGCGCTCAACTGTAATATCCATAGCACCAATATGCGCTTCTTCATAGCCAATAAGTGTTTTTGCAAGAAGAATCATTCCTGCACATGTACCAAACATTGGTTTACCAGACTTCGCAAATGTACGAAGTGGTTCCATGAAAGCATACTTATCAATAAGACGGCGCATTGTTGTGCTTTCACCGCCTGGTAAAATAAGACCATCAACTTCTTCAAGTTGTTCTATACGCTTTACAACAACAGCCTCGGCACCACTTGCTTCAACTGATTTTACATGCTCACGAACTGCACCTTGAAGACCTAGTACACCGATTTTCACCATTTTAAAGTTCTCCTTCAATTACCATCCACGCTCTTGCATGCGTTGTTCTGGTAATAACGTTGAAATTTCGATACCTTTCATCGCATTACCTAATCCTTTAGAAAGGCTTGCAATTAATTCATAATCTTCATAATGAGTTGTTGCTTCAACGATTGCACGTGCAAATTTCGCCGGATTCTCTGATTTGAAGATACCAGATCCAACAAATACACCATCCGCACCCAATTGCATCATTAACGCTGCATCTGCTGGTGTTGCTACACCACCTGCTGCAAAGTTTACAACCGGTAAGCGACCAAGGCGTTTAATCTCAAGTAATACTTCATAAGGAGCACCAGTATTTTTTGCATATGTCATTAACTCATCTTCACGTAGACTTGCAACTTGACGGATTTCTGCATTGACTTGGCGCATATGACGCACTGCCTCTACAATGTTTCCTGTTCCTGGTTCGCCTTTTGTACGAAGCATAGATGCACCTTCTGCAATACGACGTGCAGCTTCTCCGATATCACGGCAACCACATACAAACGGAACTGTGTAATCACGTTTATTTAAATGGTATACTTCATCGGCAGGAGTTAGTACTTCACTCTCATCGATATAGTCTACCCCTAATGATTCTAATACACGTGCTTCTACAAGGTGACCGATACGGCATTTTGCCATAACCGGAATTGACACAGCACCCATAACTTCTTCAACGATTGTTGGGTCTGCCATACGAGAAACGCCACCTGCTGCACGAATATCTGCTGGTACGCGCTCTAATGCCATAACAGCAACTGCGCCTGCCTCTTCTGCAATTTTTGCTTGTTCAGCGTTAATTACGTCCATAATAACGCCGCCTTTTTGCATTTCTGCCATTCCACGTTTTACACGTTCTGTCCCTGTTACATTTGTCATGTTACAAAAACCCCCCTAGGTGAATTGCTTTTCCCCGTTAAAGGCGAAAATTAAGAATACTCTTACATTCTACCACTAACTATCAGATGCTTGTCTACTACTTTTTCATAAAGTCGGTATGAAAAATAGGAATAAGAAAAAGCCCCTACAATGAGGAGCTTTTAAAACCAACCTTTTACTGTATCAACAGCACTATTCCATATACCACTAAAGAAAGAACCAATTCCACGCATAGAACGAGTAAACCAATTCGCTTCTTCTACTGCAGATGTTGTTACAAGGTCTATTTGTAATGACTTACCAGATAAAAATCCAGGATCATTCGCATCTTTTGGTGTGATTACCATTTGGCCAAGTGCAGCTCCTTTTTTAATAGGTGCTTCTTGTCCTTTACTTGCTTCTTTTAATTCTGTTTTATAAACATCTTTACTTCCTTTTGGCACTGGAAGCGAAACAGCTCGTTTTGTTTGAACTGCTACATCTTTATCTTTAGCATTTTCTACTCGAACCGTTTCTTGTCCTTTTACTGAAGAACCTTTTTTATACATTTGCTTCATTTCAAAGTTAGCAAATCCATAATCATATAGCTTCTTTGTTTCATCAAAACGTGCTGTATGAGAACTTGTTTTAATAACTACAGAAATAAAGCGCATACCGTTTCTTTCAACCGTACCGGTGAAGCAATCTCCTGCTTCTGGAGTTGAGCCTGTTTTCAGGCCATCTACGCCATCATATTCTTTAACTAAGCCCTTTAACATCCAGTTCCAGTTCGACATTGCAAACTTCTCTTTTTCTGGACGAAATTCTTTTTTCGGGATTTTTGCTGTATCTAACACTTTTGGATAATCTTTAATTAAATGTTGTGCTAAAGTCGCAACATCCTTTGCAGACATTTTATTTTCTTCATCCGCTGTTGTTCCTTCAGGATGCATTCCCTTTAAATCTTTATTCGTTAAACCTGTAGAATTGACAAATTTATAATTTTTCAATCCTAGTTCTTTCGATTTATCATTCATCATTTTTACGAAGTCTACTTCTTTACCTGCAATTGCTTCTGCTAATGCAATTGTTGCACCATTCGCAGAAAAGATTGCCATTGCCTCGTATAGCTCTTTCACTGTATAAGAGCCGCCATTTTCTAATGCAACATTTGATAATGAAGCATCTTGTGAAACTTTATACGCATATTCAGAAACCTTAATTTTTTGATCCCACTTAAGTTTTCCTTTATCCACCGCTTCATGAACTAAATATTCACTCATCATTTTTGTCATACTAGCAATTGATAATAATTCGTCTGCATTCTTTTGATATAAAATTTTCCCAGAATTCGCTTCAACTAAAATTGCTGCACCTGCTTCAATATTTAAAGCAGATCCTGTTTCTGCTGATGCGTTGCTATATGGTAACAACATACTACAAGCTAGTGTAAGCATTGTTACTAGCGCAACGAATCTTTTGCAAAACATACCTTTCACTTTTGCTACCCCCAATATCTATGTACTCACATAACCGTTATTCTAACATAATCAAAAAAAAATAGACAGAGATATCAAATCTCCGTCTATTTGTATATGAGACATTATAATGAGTAGTTTGGAGCTTCTTTTGTAATTTGTACGTGATGAGGATGGCTTTCACGTAAACCAGCACCTGACATGCGAATGAACTGTGCATTCTCACGTAAAAATTCTAAATCTTGTGCTCCGCAATATCCCATACCTGCACGTAATCCACCAACTAATTGGTGAACTGTATCTGCTAAAGGTCCTTTATATGGTACTCGGCCTTCAATACCTTCTGGAACAAGTTTTTTATTTCCTTCTTGGAAGTAACGATCTTTACTTCCTTTTTCCATTGCTCCGACAGAACCCATACCACGATATACTTTAAATTGACGACCTTGGTAAATTTCAGTTTCACCAGGACTTTCAGCAACACCAGCAAACATACTACCTAGCATAACAACGTGTGCTCCTGCTGCTAAAGCTTTAACCATGTCACCAGAGTACTTAACACCACCGTCAGCAATAACTGGGATACCGTATTTACGAGCCTCTGTTGCACAATCATAAACCGCTGTTAATTGTGGTACACCAACGCCGGCTACAACACGTGTTGTACAGATAGAACCTGGTCCAATACCAACTTTCACTACGTTTGCACCTGCTTCAATTAATGCCTTTGTTGCTTCAGCAGTAGCAACATTTCCAGCGATAATATTTAGTGACGGATACTTTGCACGAACTTCTTTTACTTTATCAATAACACCTTGAGAATGTCCGTGAGCTGTATCAAGTACGATTGCATCTACGCTAGCTTTTACTAATGCGTCAATACGAAGCATTGCATCAGCCGTTACACCAACTGCCGCTCCAACTAATAAGCGTCCTTGCTTATCTTTTGCGGAATTTGGGAATTCAATTACTTTTTCAATATCTTTGATTGTAATAAGCCCTTGTAATACACCGTTGTTATCAACAAGAGGGAGTTTTTCAATTTTATACTTTTGTAGGATCTTTTCAGCTTCTTCTAGCGTTGTACCAACTGGAGCTGTAATTAGCTGTTCTTTTGTCATTACGTCGGAAATTTTGATTGAGTAGTCTTGGATAAAACGCATATCACGGTTTGTAATAATACCGACTAATTTTCGCTCGTCTAAATTATTTACAACCGGTACACCTGAGATACGGTATTTTCCCATAAGATGCTCTGCATCATACACTTGATGTTCTGGAGTTAAAAAGAATGGATCTGAAATAACGCCACTTTCAGAACGTTTTACTTTATCAACTTGCTCAGCTTGTTGTTCAATAGACATGTTTTTATGGATAATTCCTAAACCGCCTTGACGGGCCATTGCTATAGCCATATCCGCTTCTGTTACTGTATCCATTCCTGCACTAATTAACGGGATGTTTAACTGTAAGCTTTCAGATAAAACTGTTTTAACACTTACTTCTCTTGGTAGTACATCTGACTTTGCTGGTACAAGTAATACGTCATCAAAAGTCAAACCTTCTTTAACAAATTTAGATTCCCACATAATTGTTCCCCCCATGATACCAGAAATTATTATTAGTAGCTTATCAATTGGTTAAAATACTGTCAAGGACGTATATATATGTTAGAATTTTTAGATAATAAAAGGAGCGTAATATATGCATCAATCACATTGTACTTGGCAGCAATTAAGTTTCTTCTTTTCATCTCAAAATGTACAACGTTATCTTGCCCGTTGTTATGAAAAATCCTCCATACAAAATGCTGAAAAAAAAAGTTTCGAAAACTGTTATCCCTTTATTTATTACTTAGAGCACGGGAAAAACTATTATGAATTATATAAGGTAGCACCCTTTTCGATCCAGCCAATGCTATTATTTTATGGAATGAGCCAACTTTTTAAAGCTTGCTTACTAACTATTGACCCTAACTATCCAGAATCCACTACAGTTTTAGCTCATGGTGTTACGACACGTAAACGAAAAAAACAGGGATATCAATTTTTAGAAGATGAGGTGAAGGTGCAAAAAAATGGATTATTTACTCATGTTGCAGAACAGCTGTTTCACATGAAACACTTAGAATCAGAGAAGTTTAATATGTTGGATTTAATGGGGAATATTCCTGAATTACAAAACTTATTTCGCCATAGTCAACGAGGTACTACTTTATATAAAATTGATTCAGTAAATACAAATGAACTTTCCTTTTCGGTCAGCATACTAGATCGGCTTCATATGACTGCAGAAAGATTTTCACGTTACATTGAATCAACTTGTAAGCATCTATCCATGCAACATGTCCCTGGGAAAACGAGCAAATCGAATTTACTTTTTACAGCTCCTATCCGATCATGGAATCCTATATATAGCACACCCTTATACTACGAATACCTTGCTGATACTTATTACTTACCACTTACAACTGACCCTAGAAATCCTAAGCCTGTATTACCCGAACTTCTTGTGCATTATTTATTGCTCTACAATTTAAGTATGATTTCTAGATACGAAACAGATTGGTGGTATGATTTACTTGGAAGCTATAGCTCTGAAGATTACCCATTTATTTATCAATTCCTTACTATTTCTGCTCAAAAAATCCCTTACTATATTTCTTCCTTTTTACTCGCAGAACCGAACCTATTTCATGGGAAATAAAAAAACACAAGTCAAAAGACTTGTGTTTTTAGTTGCTTGGCGACGTCCTACTCTCACAGGGACAAGGTCCCAACTACCATCGGCGCTAGAGAGCTTAACTTCCGTGTTCGGTATGGGAACGGGTGTGACCTCTCTGCCATCATCACCAAACTATGAAGGCATATTCCTTCAAAACTAGATAACATTTGCTACATATTATATGGTTAAGTCCTCGATCTATTAGTATTCGTCAGCTCCACATGTCACCATGCTTCCACCTCGAACCTATCAACCTGATCATCTTTCAGGGATCTTACTAGCTTACGCTATGGGAAATCTCATCTTGAGGGGGGCTTCATGCTTAGATGCTTTCAGCACTTATCCCTTCCGCACATAGCTACCCAGCTATGCCCTTGGCAGAACAACTGGTACACCAGCGGTGCGTCCATCCCGGTCCTCTCGTACTAAGGACAGCTCCTCTCAAATTTCCTACGCCCACGACGGATAGGGACCGAACTGTCTCACGACGTTCTGAACCCAGCTCGCGTACCGCTTTAATGGGCGAACAGCCCAACCCTTGGGACCGACTACAGCCCCAGGATGCGATGAGCCGACATCGAGGTGCCAAACCTCCCCGTCGATGTGGACTCTTGGGGGAGATAAGCCTGTTATCCCCGGGGTAGCTTTTATCCGTTGAGCGATGGCCCTTCCATGCGGAACCACCGGATCACTAAGCCCGACTTTCGTCCCTGCTCGACTTGTAGGTCTCGCAGTCAAGCTCCCTTATGCCTTTGCACTCTACGAATGATTTCCAACCATTCTGAGGGAACCTTTGGGCGCCTCCGTTACACTTTAGGAGGCGACCGCCCCAGTCAAACTGCCCACCTGACACTGTCTCCCGGGTCGATAAGACCCGTAGGTTAGAATTTCAATACAGTCAGGGCGGTATCCCACCAGCGCCTCCACCGAAGCTAGCGCTCCGGTTTCAAAGGCTCCCGCCTATCCTGTACAAACTGTACCAAAATTCAATATCAGGCTACAGTAAAGCTCCACGGGGTCTTTCCGTCCTGTCGCGGGTAACCTGCATCTTCACAGGTACTATAATTTCACCGAGTCTCTGGTTGAGACAGTGCCCAAATCGTTACACCTTTCGTGCGGGTCGGAACTTACCCGACAAGGAATTTCGCTACCTTAGGACCGTTATAGTTACGGCCGCCGTTTACTGGGGCTTCAGTTCAGAGCTTCGCTTACGCTAACCCCTCTCCTTAACCTTCCAGCACCGGGCAGGTGTCACCCCCTATACTTCGCCTTACGGCTTCGCAGAGAGCTGTGTTTTTGCTAAACAGTCGCTTGGGCCTATTCACTGCGGCTTTCCGTTAAGAAAGCACCCCTTCTCCCGAAGTTACGGGGTCATTTTGCCGAGTTCCTTAACCAGAGTTCTCTCGCACACCTTAGGATTCTCTCCTCG
>NZ_CP152427.1:0-7500 GCF_038971285.1 Bacillus paramycoides | reverse complement strand
GTTCTAATCCTGTTAAGCGTTGCAGACGCATATCTAAAATAGCTTGTGCTTGTTTTTCACTTAAGCCGAAACGTTCCATTAAACCTTGCTTTGCAATTTCCGCTGTTTTCGAACTACGAATTAATGTAATAACTTCATCAAGGTGATCTAAAGCAATTCGTAACCCTTCTAAAATATGAGCACGCGCTTCTGCTTTTTCTAGCTCATAAGCAGTACGTCTACGAATTACTACCTTTTGATGTTCCAAGTAATGATATAAATTTTGTTTTAAGTTCAGTACTTGTGGCTCCCCATTTACAAGAGACAGCATGTTAATACCGAAACTTGTTTGAAGTGCTGTATGTTTATATAAATTATTTAATAGTACATTGGCATTTGCATCACGACGTACTTCCATAACAATACGCATACCATTTCGATCTGATTCATCGCGTAAATCTGTAATACCTTCTATTTTCTTATCGCGAACTAATTCTGCAATTTTTTCAATTAATCGCGCCTTATTCACTTGATAAGGTAGTTCCGTTACGATAATAGATTGTTTACCATTTGACTTCTCTTCAATTTCAACTTTAGCACGAAGTATGATAGATCCGCGTCCTGTTTCATAAGCTCTACGAATACCACTTCTTCCTAAAATTAAACCTGCTGTTGGGAAATCTGGACCTGGAATGAACTCCATTAATTCTGCAATAGTAATATCAGGATTATGACTTAATGCCAATACGCCATCAATTACTTCACCAAGTTGATGTGGCGGAATATTCGTTGCCATACCAACCGCAATACCTGTCGTACCATTTACTAGTAAGTTAGGAAAACGTGCTGGCAATACAATCGGTTCTCTTTCAGAACCATCATAGTTATCTTGATAATCAATTGTATTTTTTGAAATATCACGTATTAATTCCATAGATATTTTAGACATTTTTGCTTCTGTATAACGCATTGCTGCCGCTGAATCTCCATCGACAGATCCAAAGTTACCATGCCCATCAACAAGCATATAACGTTGACTGAAATCTTGGGCCATACGTACCATCGTTTCATAAACAGCTGAATCACCATGTGGGTGATACTTACCAATTACTTCACCAACAATACGTGCTGATTTCTTATACGCTTTATCAGCCGTAATTCCTAAATCATTCATCGCATATAAAACCCTACGATGCACAGGTTTTAATCCATCACGAACATCTGGTAATGCACGAGATACGATAACACTCATTGCGTAATCTAAAAATGAGGTACGCATTTCATGGCTAATATTAATTTCTCGAATTCGTGCTTGTTGTTGATTGTCTGACATCAACGAGCACCTCCTCTTACATTTCCGTTACACATACATTGATTTATATGTAGAAGACAGGAATACTCAGATTCCTGTCATTACTCATTTAAATATCAAGGTTTTTCACGTATTTTGCATTTTCTTGGATAAAGTTACGACGTGGCTCTACTTTATCCCCCATTAAAATTTCAAATGTTTCATCTGCTTCAATTGCATCTTGAAGAGAAACTTGAAGTAATGAACGTACTTCTGGGTCCATTGTCGTCTCCCATAACTGAGTTGGATTCATTTCCCCTAGACCTTTATAACGCTGAATCCCTGGCTTAGGTTGTGCTGGTAATTCCGCTAAGATTTTTTCAAGTTCTTTATCGTTATAAGCATATTGAATTTTCTTACCTTGTTGTACTTTAAACAAAGGTGGCTGTGCGATATATATATAACCACACTCAATTATTTGACGCATATAACGATAGAAGAACGTTAATAATAGGGTACGAATATGTGCACCATCAACATCGGCATCGGTCATAATAATAACTTTATGATAGCGTGCTTTTTCGATATCGAAGTCTCCACCGATATTTGTACCGATCGCCGTAATAATTGTACGAACTTCATCATTTGATAAAATCTTATCTAAGCGTGCCTTTTCAACATTAATAATTTTACCCTTCAGCGGTAAAATCGCTTGGAAATGACGATCGCGCCCCTGTTTTGCAGATCCGCCCGCAGAGTCACCCTCTACGATATAAATTTCACTAATTGCTGGATCTTTAGAAGAACAGTCTGCCAATTTCCCTGGTAAACTTGAAACTTCTAAAGCACTCTTTCGGCGAGTTAACTCACGAGCCTTTTTAGCTGCTACACGCGCACGCGCTGCCATCGTACCTTTATCTATAATTTTACGTGCAACATTGGGATTTTCTAGTAAGAACTTTTCAAATGCCTCTGAGAATACTGACTCTGTAATTGTTCTTGCTTCACTATTTCCAAGTTTCGTCTTCGTTTGTCCTTCGAATTGTGGATTTGGATGTTTAATTGACACAATTGCTGTTAAACCTTCACGAACATCTTCACCAGTTAAATTACTATCCGCATCTTTTAAAATATTATTTTTACGACCATAATCGTTGATCACACGTGTTAGGGCAGTTTTAAATCCTACCTCATGTGTGCCACCTTCATACGTATGAATATTATTTGTAAATGAGTAAATATGATTTGTATATCCTTCGTTATATTGAAGCGCAACTTCAACCTGAATACCATCTTTTGAACCTTCTACATATACAGGTTCTTCATGAATTGGTTGTTTTGAACGATTTAAATGTTCAACATATGATTTAATTCCACCTTCATAGTGAAACTCTTTCTTTTGCTTATGCTCACGCTTATCTTCAATTGTTAATTTAATATTACGATTTAAAAATGCCAGCTCACGCATACGAGTCGCTAACGTATCAAATTCATATTCTGTCGTCTCTTTAAAAATCTCTGGGTCCGGCTTAAAGCGAGTTATTGTTCCAGTTTTATCTGTATCACCGATGACTTTTAAATCTGCAACTGGAATACCTCTTTCATACTTTTGGTAATGGATTTTCCCATCACGATGTACAAATACTTCTAGTTCTGTTGATAAGGCATTTACAACAGATGCACCAACACCATGCAAACCACCAGAAACCTTATAACCACCACCGCCAAATTTACCTCCAGCGTGAAGGACAGTCATGATAACTTCTACTGCAGGACGTCCCATTTTTTCTTGTATACCAACTGGAATACCACGTCCATTATCCGTTACAAGAATACTATTATCTTCTTCGATACTAACGTTAATTTCATCACAATACCCTGCAAGTGCTTCATCAATACTATTATCGACAATTTCCCACACAAGATGGTGGAGTCCTTTTCCACTTGTCGATCCAATATACATCCCAGGGCGTTTTCGAACTGCTTCTAGTCCTTCAAGTACCTGTATCTGACTTTCATCATACGAATTTTCTTCCAATTGTTTTTGTTCCATTGACACAAAGATCACCTACTTTTCCATTTAAACAGGGATTACGCCCTATCTATTTCACAATCTACCGTGCCGTTCGTTACATGAATTGTTTTCGCTTCTTTTAATGTTTCGTGTTCAATTCCGTCGACACTCGTCGTTGTCACAAATGTTTGCACTTTTCCTTGAATTGTATTTAACAGATGCGATTGACGATAATCATCTAATTCTGATAATACATCATCCAATAGAAGGATCGGATATTCCTTAACTTCTGAGTAAATCAATTCAATTTCAGCTAATTTTAGGGACAGTGCGGTCGTTCGTTGTTGTCCTTGCGAACCAAAGACTTGAACATTTTTACTATTAACGAAGAATTGTAAATCATCACGATGAGGACCAATTAAAGTCGTACCACGGAAAATTTCACGTTGTTTCACAGATTGAAAACTTTCATAGTATACTTCTTTTATTTTCGACAAATCCATTGATTCTGATACATCTACACTTGGTTTATAGACAATTTCTAATTCTTCTAACCCGCGGCTTATACCACGATGAATTGGAGCTGCCCATTCCTGTAGTAAATGCAAAAATTCAAAGCGCTTTTGCAATATTTTTGTACCATGTTCAATAAGTTGAAGTGTAAATACATCCAACATCGTTTCCTCATTCTTACTATTCCCTTGCATCTTTTTCAGCAAGTGATTTCGTTGTGTGAGCACCTTTTGATATTGACTCAATTCATACAAATAGACTGGAGCTATTTGGCCTAATTCCATATCTAAAAAGCGTCTTCTTACTTGAGGGCTTCCTTTTACAAGATTTAAATCTTCTGGGGCAAACATGACAACATTCATCACGCCAATATATTGACTCAATTTTTGTTGTTCAAGTTGATTTAACTTTGCCTTTTTACCTTTTTTTGAGATATTTAATTCCAAAGACAAAGAACTATTTCTCTTTTGTAATTTCCCTTTAATTTGACCGAAATCTTCATCCCAACGGATAAGCTCACGATCATTAGAGGTTCTATGAGATTTCGCCATCGCTAAAACATAAATAGCTTCCATCAAATTCGTTTTCCCTTGTGCGTTTTCACCGATAATCACATTCACTTTATCTTCAAAGGAAAGCTCTAACTTTTCATAATTGCGATAGTTTTTTAATTGTATTTCTGAAATAAACAAAGGGCTCCCCCTTTATGCATGAACTTGGAAACTTCCGCTTCCCGGTATTTCAATAATATCGTTCGCATACAATTTGCGACCTCTTCTATTTTCAAGTTCTTGATTTACGTAAACTTCATATTCTTGTAAAAACCATTTTACAGCGCCACCTGTATCAATTACATCGGCTAACTTTAAAAATTGTCCTAGTGTAATATACTCTGTTGAAATTTTAATACGTTTCATAAAATCGCTCACTTTCTGAAAGTGTTCATTCTTTCATTGTACTAAATAAACTAACATTAGGAAAGTAATACCCAAAAATCAAATAAGGGCTACTAGCACCTGAAAACTAGCAACCCTTACTTCTTACTTAGTAAGTACGAACTGGTAAAATTAATTGAATAATGGACTCATCATTTACTGTACGAATTAAGAACGGTCTCATTGCTCCAGTAAAGCTAATTTTAATTTCAGTACTATCTAAGGCTTTTAGTGCATCCATCATATATTTTGCACTAAAAGATATTTTTAACTCTTCCCCATCTACTTTTTCACATTGAACTTCTTCTACTACTTTTCCGATTTCCGGTGAATTCGAGGAAATTTCTAGCATTTCTTGTTCTAAAGTTGATAATTTTACAACATTATTACGACCATCTCTCGCTAAAAGGGATGCACGATCAATTGCTTGTAAAAATTCTTTTGTATTTACAAAAATATCTGTTTTACTCTCTGCTGGAATTAAACGAGTTGTATCAGGATAATTTCCTTCTAACAATCTTGAGAAGAATAATAAATGTTTTGTACGGAATAATACTTGATACTCGGTAATAACGATATCTACCATTTCTTCAGACTCATCTAGAATTTTGCTTAATTCATTTAAGCTTTTACCTGGAATAACAACATTCGCCTGAAATTCATCTCCAATACCTTCGATTTTTGCTTTTCGAAGAGCTAACCTGTGACTATCTGTAGCAATGCAAGTTAGTTCGCTGTTATATACCTTCCAGTTTACACCTGTCAAGATTGGTCTTGTTTCAGAAGTAGAAACTGCAAATACAGTTTGTCTGATCATATGTTTCAGTAAATCCGTTGGAACTTTAAAAACATGATGTTCTTCTATTTGTGGTAACAATGGATATTCCGCAGAATCTAAACCATTTAAATTAAACTCTGATTTTCCAGAAGTTATTTTTGTCATCCAATGATTTTCTACAGAAATTTCTACAGTTTCTTTAGGTAATTTTTTTACAATTTCACTAAAATACTTTGCTTGTAAAACAATACTTCCTGATTGTGTTACTTCTACAATTTCTTTTCCATCTTCTTCAACTGGGATAAAAGATTCAATAGAAATATCAGCATCGCTTCCTGTTAATGTAACGCCTTCCTCTGTAGCGACAACTTTAATTCCTGTAAGAATCGGAATTGTTGTACGAGAAGAAACAGCCTTCATTACATCTTGTACACTTCTTACAAGATAGTCTTTTTGTATTGTAAAACGCATAAAGAAAAACCTCCGGTAAGTATAAGATTTTATTTAATTAATAAAGATAAAAAATAGTAGTAATAGTAATAGGGCTTGTGGATATGTGGATAACCCTGTTAAACGATGTAAAAACAGTCTATCTACATGTGGATAGACTGTGCGTAAAACAAGGGAAGTTATTCACACTATTCAGCTACTACTTTAAAATATCGTTAATTTCTTCAACTTGTTTTTGTAATTGCGTATCCGTTTTAAGCAACTTAGAAATTTTTTCATGAGCATGGATAACAGTTGTATGATCACGTCCACCGAATTCTTCACCTATTTTAGGTAAGGATGAGTCTGTCAGTTCACGTGATAAATACATAGCAATTTGGCGAGGAAAGGCAACTGATTTTGTACGCTTTTTCGCCTTGAAATCTTCCAATTTTACTTGATAAACATCCCCGACAGCTTTTTGAATATCATAAATGGAGATAATCTTTGGTTTAGAATTTGGAATAATATCTTTAAGTGCCTCAGCTGCTAAATCAGCATTAATATCTTTGTTAATTAAAGATGAATAAGCTACAACTCGGATGAGTGCACCTTCTAGTTCACGAATGTTTGAATCAATTTGATTTGCAATATACAGCATGACTTCATTTGGTATATCAAGTCCTTCAGCCTTTGCTTTTTTACGTAAAATTGCGATTCGTGTTTCTAAATCTGGCGGCGTAATATCCGTAATGAGCCCCCATTCAAAGCGAGAACGAAGACGATCTTCTAAAGTTGGAATTTCTTTTGGTGGCCGATCACTGGAAATTACAATTTGTTTACTTTCTTCGTGTAATGCATTGAATGTATGGAAAAACTCTTCTTGAGTTTGTTCTTTTCCTGCTAAAAATTGAATATCATCTATCAATAAAACATCTACATTACGGTATTTATTACGGAAATCGACTGCTTTATTATCACGAATAGAATTAATGAATTCATTTGTGAATTTTTCTGATGATAAATATACAACTTTCGCATTTGGGTTATGTTCAATTACATAATGACCAATTGCATGCATTAAATGGGTCTTTCCAAGTCCAACTCCCCCATAAATAAAAAGGGGATTATATGCTTTAGCTGGTGCTTCGGCTACGGCCAATGAAGCAGCATGAGCAAAACGGTTACCAGAGCCAATAACAAATGTATCAAACGTATATTTTGGGTTTAGCATACTCTGTGGTAAATGATTGGAATCATCTTGTCCTGAATTTGGCTTAGAAGGAGGAAGATCAATCTCCTCTTCAGCTTGACTTTGGGGAATAATAAAGCGAATAGCTAATTTTGCCCCTGTTAAATCATAAAGTGTTTCCGAAATTAGCTCTGAATAATGCGATTCTAACCAATCACGGGCGAATTCATTTGGAGCCGTAATTGTTAATACGTCTTTCTTTAAATTATGTGCGGTTGTTGATTTCAACCACGTTTCATAACTTGGTTTACTGACCTTTTTTTCTAGTTCTTTTAAGGCACTGTTCCATAAATCAGAGATGTTTTCCAA